>CAMLET010000113.1 GCA_946479125.1 uncultured Flavobacteriales bacterium | reverse complement strand
CTGCGTTAAACGCTATGAACATCGTTAGGCTAACGGATCTTTTGACTTTATTGTCGCCGATTGTCCTGGGATGTGGACTTGTGATAGGGATATTCCTGTTGCGACGTCTTTCAGCAGAACTTAAACTGTTACTGATCTATTTAGGTATAGCGCTTGTTGTTGATATCATTAGTCGGTTCGCTTTCTTTCGTTCCAATAACAGTAACCATATACTATTGCCTATTTTTAATTGCTGTGAAATAGCACTATTCACACTGATTTATAGCCGAATTTTGACCCAGCGTTTGAAATTGATCGCTGGTGTATTGGGTGGAGTCATCGTATTGGGTTATTTGGTTGATATTTTGCTGCTGTTGAGGGGTGACGAAACGCCCACCAATTATTTCTCAACACATGCCAGCTCAGTGGGGGTGATCATTTTCTGTTTCATTTATCTTTTCGACCAGTTTAAAGGTGGTGATCTGCCGGATGAAAAATTCTTCCGGCTGAATGGAACGTTTCTCATCTACTTTGCTACAAAGCTCATTTTTTACATTCCTGTAACGTTCTTCATTGAGGTAAATGGTGAGATCAAGTTCTATTTCTGGTTGTTTTACCTGGTTATTACCATTGGGTTTTACAGCTATCTGACACGTTTGTTATGGAAGTTTGGTCGAATAGCGAACTGATTGCACAATGGCTGCTTTCCTTTCTGCTGATCATGGTCATTTTTACGTTTTTACTTGTCCGCCTTACACAGCGCGGTATGAAGCGTATTATTGAAGCACGCGAAAAGGAACATGCACTGCGTTTGGAACATGAACGGGAAATGCTTGAAAGTACCATTGAAGTGCAGGAACGCGAAAAAGAACGTATAGCTGCGGAAGTTCACGACTCATTGATAGGTAAACTGGTACAGGTACAACTCATGAGTCAAATGAAAGAAAAGGAAAATGAATTGACACCTCATTTGCAGGATGCTATAGAGATGGCGCGAAATATATCCCATGAATTGAGTCCGCCGATGGTTAATTACGCTTCCCTGCCTGAGTTGATTTCCGAATTGTCTTCAGCTTTCTTGAACTATTTTCAGATAAACGTTTTGTTGGCGGGGAACCCAGAGTATGCAAATGATCCCCATCTTAAATTGCAGGTATTGCGAATTTCGCAGGAATGGCTGAACAATATCAGGAAACATGCACAATGTGACAGCACAACGATCTATTTGCGTTTCTCTGCCAAAGGAATGCTCCTGATTATTAACGACAACGGAGTTGGATTTGATACATTAACTCAATTTCCAGGCTTGGGAATTAAGAACATTATTGTAAGAACACATGCATTGAATGGTAAACACAGTATTCGTTCTATTCCTGCAAAAGGTACACGCCTTTGTTTAATTCTACCCGTAAAAACACTCAAAGCTCATGAAAATTAAACTTGCAGTCACAGATAACGACCAGCTAATTGTTCAGCTTCTTTGCAAATTTCTTGAAGAAAGTGGTGAGTTCAGCATTTTGTTTACCGCTTCAGGAGGTGATGAATTGTTTGACAAGCTTAAGGTCGTAAATGAATGCCCTGACGTATTGCTTCTGGATTTGAAAATGGAAGGACGAAACGGAACTGATATTGCAGAACAAATGAAAAAGGAATATCCTCAAATCCGGATTATCGTGCTTTCATCATTCTACAAAGATGTTTACCTGGGATTCATGATTAAAACTGGTGTTGCAGCCTTTCAGCCAAAAGGAATTTCTCCTGATATGCTCATTCGTATTATCAAGCAGGTACATGAACTTGGATTCTATCTTTCCCTTTCGCAAATGGAATTGCTGCGCGGACAGATCTCAGGAAATGTTGCCCGACCCGAATTGGAAGAAGGAAGAACCCTCAGTGAGCGTGAGGTTGAAATTATAAAACTGATCTGCCAGCAGAAAACAGCAAAAGAAATAGGTGAGATGCTTTTTATTTCTCAGAAAACGGTTGAAGGTCACAAAAACAATATTTTTGCCAAGACTGGCGCAAAGAACATTGCCGGCTTGGTCATCTACGCCCTACAGCAGAAGCTGGTGCTTTCCGAAGACCTGCCACTGATCGTCTGAACATTTCGTCCATTTTTTCCTGCAGGTGTTTTTACCTGTTCTCTGCAAAGGAGTGTTTTCACTCATATCCACGCTTTGCATACTCCTCATCTTTGTCGTATAGCGATAATGAAAAGATAAACAAGTAGAGCTGCCACACTTAGGAAGGTTATTCCGGAAATTCACGAGGGCACAAATTGTTCAGATCTAACATTAGGACTTGTAGTTAAAACCATATTCATTTTTTTAAACTAACTATTATGGCAACAGGTAAAGGGGTTGAGTACAAGATTAATTTCATCAATAACTCAACAAATGCGGGATCTATCATGGTATTCCAACAAGATCAAAACATTGGTGTAGACGGTGTAATGTCACTGGCATGGTTCTCAAAGTTCGTTCATCCAAACACAGAAGGGTACTTTGACTGGACAATTGACTACAACTTTGTATGGGCAGAAACAGGTGAATTGAAACCTGGAATCAAGTTTAAAGCATCTCAGTCGCCAGCGGCAGATCTTACAACTTCAAATTCAATTACATTAACACACGATCAGGCATACAATTTCATTAATCAGGAAGCTGGTTCACATGGAGGAAGCTTGTACATCAAAGAAGATGGTTCGGTTCCTTTAAAAATGGCTTCAGTAGGTATCGGTATGTCAGGATCAGGAACATTCGCAGTGAATGCACAACCGAACATGAACCTTACGTTCACACCATCTCCACAATACTGGATCGCTTTCGGTAACTATACAAAAGGTGAAGTATTGAACATTCAGGAAATGACACATGCGGCATTGGTTGATTTCCCTTCAGGAGTTTATACTGTAAACGCGATTTTGAATGCGAATAACTCCTGGACTATCCAGGCTGCAGAGTAACATTCTATTCCCCGTTCACAATGGTGCTCCCCTATAAGTTGGGGGTTTAGTAAAATGAAGGCTGAAGATCTGTTTTCAGCCTTCTTTGATTCATCACAGAAACGTTCAAAATTCACAGGTTATGATAAGCAATGCACTCCCGTTGGATGAGCATCTCGAAGATTTGCTCTTTGCTATGCAGCAAAAGAATCTGGTGTACAACACTGACTTTCTTTACTATAGCAACCAAGTGCTCCATAAAGAGCAGATGAAAATTACATACAATCATCCTGACGGTTGGGTGTATGCTGATTCCGATAATAACGGATCCATTTCCTATAACGTAGCCAATGAATGCTGCCGGATAATAAAAAATGCGGAACAAAAGCCCATGACATTTCGCCAGGCCATTCATGAGTTTCCGCGTTGGAAACGAACGCTTCGTGAAAAATGGGTAACTGCTTCTGCTGTTGTTTCCACACCTTCAGGAACGAGTAATAAGATCAGTTTATCACTTCACGACGGAATCAATACCAGCTCACGTTCGGTAACGTTGGTTCCGAATGAGAAGTGCGTTATCAAGGTAGATCTACTTGTGAATGATGAAGCCGATCAGCTGACCGTTTTGCTGGAAAGTTCTTCACCTAATGCAACTTTCGATATCTACAGAGTTTACGCCAACGTAGGACGCGTTGCATTGAGTAATCTCCCGCTAATGGTACAGGGAATAATCGGAGAACGGAAACAGTACATTTCAATGGAAACACCTCCGGCAACCGAACTTTCACTTTGTCAGCCGTCGGCTCCTCTTACAAAAGGATACTCACGTCTGAATTCCGTTTTGAACGGTGTTTTTGGTGCAACTACAAAAGGTGAATCGCTTTTACCAGATATGCGTGGCTATTTCAGCAGGTCGTGGAACAACGGCGGAACCGTAGACCGTGATGCTTCAACCCGGAGTGCCTGGGGACAAGGCATACGAATAGGAGATAGGGTAGGTACGTTGGAAGCGGATGCATTCCGTAGTCACAGCCACCAACTCCAATTCTCTATTGAGGGTCATATTTTACCGGGAACTGCCGGAACTCCGCTGAACTCTGTTATTAAGACTGCGAAAGACTCTACGCTAAGCACCGGAGGTAAAGAAACACGGGGAATCAATATTGCAGAATTGTATACCATTAAATGGGCTTAGCCCAGATTGAAATTAAATTGATTAGATATGGAAAATTTAGAACAACAGGAAGAAACAAAGACAACACCAACAGTCTTTAAACCTATTCCGGGAAATGTTCCCGAAAAAATTACCGGGGATAAAACAAAGGCTTCCCCTTACTATTTTGTTGGACTTTTGGATTTAACCTTCGAAAAAACGGTGGAAATAGAAGACATCGATTCGGGGGAAATTATTACCACAACAGAAGAAACAAATTACATCGGTACAGGTACTCTGATCTTTGAACCGGGTAAAACGACAACACAATATGTGCTCACATGTGCTCACAACTTGTATGATCCGGCGGAAGGAACTGCGACAAAAGTGAAATTCTCAAGAGGGCAAACTACAACAGCACCTGCGTTCCAATTGTCCGATCCTGTTAAACCGTACCCAACGATCAATGCTACAGCATGGTATGTTCCGGATGCTTACAAGAACAACGCGGTATCACGTCACGCTGATTTCTCTCATCTTTCAAAGGAATTACAGGCAGTAAACATCAGCTACGATTACGGTTTGGTAAAACTGGCTGAAGCAGTTGATGTAAGCGACCTTCCGCAAATGGTAGTTAAAACAGACCGTGAACTGACAGGTTTGGCAGTTCAGATCAATGGTTACGGTATTTATGACACAACAATGTCTCATGCTACTGGTAACCTTGCTGCTCCGGCAGCTGGTGCTTTGTTTTACCCGATCACAACTGATAAAGGTGCAAGCGGATCAGCGATTATGATGAATGACAACAAATCAGTTGTTGGAATTCATACCCGTTCTGTTGATGGTAAGAACCTGAACCAAGGAGTTCAGATCACTGAGGCGGTAAAAACGTGGATCAATTCAAAGATAGCGGGTTAAGCGCAGCCCGTTAATAATGAGGAAAGGCGTCCGCTTATGGTGGGCGCCTTTTTTTGATGTAGCAAAGTGCTTAGTTCTATTCTTTTTGTCTTAATAAGAATCCGCCATTGGCGAGGTAAGGAACAAAAAATCAAGTCTCATTCCGACCTGCCTGCGTGACCTACAGTCAGACAGGGCCAGAACTAAAAAACACTTTAAACATGTTTTATACAAAAGACCGAAGTGAAAGATGAAGGAGGTGGCTAGAAACACAGAACCTTACCTCAGAATTTGTAACTAAGACCCTTAATAGGAACTCAATATCATTCCACAGTAGAACGGATTAGTGATTGAAAAGCTTTGTAGTTTTCCGCCAAAGGGGCTTGTCCTCTTTATTGGTTACAATAAATTACTTTGGCTGGAAAACAAGAAGCTTTTTAAGCACCCGTTATGCCTTGGAATGATGAAAGCCTTTTGCTACTTTTTGGCTAAAAAGTAGGTGAAAAAGAAAAACCGATTCTTATTCAGAACCGGTCTCTTAAGGCGTAAGCCGTCACTTAAACATCAACCCTTCCATCATCGCGTTCTTCAGGTGCGCCTGATCCGCCGCCATGGTGTCCGTAATCCACAATCACTCTTGCATTGCGAAACGCACCAAAGAATGAAGGTTGATTCTTCTTGAACACCAGAATGAGGTTATCCATTTCATTGCGAAGAATTTTATCGAGAGCACGTTCTAGTTCAGCAATGGATTGCGTAACACTTTTACGTTTCAGGATTGCTTTTCGTGCACTGTTGTTGAGCTCATCGATACTTGTTAGCATTGGCAAAATCTCAGCAATCAGATCCGAACTGATACCGTAGTCGGAAAGGTATTGGCTATAAAGTTCCAAATCACCTTTTAACTCGTTGCAGCCAATTGCCAATTTCGCAATGTTCAGTTTCTCCAGGCTCGTTTTTGTTTTTCTGTTACGTTCTCTTAAGAGGATATTACCAGTTGAATCACCGTAAAGGAATAGACCTCGATGAATCACCAGCATACGCTCTTTTAGATCAGTCAGCCGCAGATCTTTCTCGGCAGAAACTCCAGTTGTTGTACTTGATTGTTCTGTTAGACGAATCCGCAACAAATCTAGTTTGCTGTTGAAGTTGGCAACAGAGCTCACAAATGCAGGGACAGCTCCCCACACACTTTGAAAATCGCTCATTACTGAGAACACACTTTGATACATGTTCAGTTTGTTTGTAGTTGTTCTTTTCATCATTTCTAATTTTTAAAAGTTTGACATCTCGACTCCGCTCGATGACCGACCGATAGCCTCTTATTATTAGGTTTTTTATTTCCCACAGAGGTACACGGAAGAGCACTGATGTTTTAAGTGTTAATAAGAAGCTGAAGAACTATTAATCGATTCCGAATTTTGATTCTTCTGTGATCCTCTGTGCTCGTCTGCGGGAAATCTCACCTGAATTCTAATCTGAAAACAACATGCCAAAGCACTAAAAATCAACTGTTAATGAATTTTAAAACGAAGGATTATTGACTGAACTGTTTCCCCGACTTTTTCAAACGTCGAGGCTATTGACTGAAAAAATCAATGAATTTTGTTTCACACGCATCCGATTTTGTTTCACACGGACCATGAAGTGCATGCACATGCGTTGGATTTTGTTTTAGATTGACCGGAAACTACCGAAAGATGTGTCCGCGTTCCCTTCACACCACTTCGCGGTGGCTGAAGATGCACCAGGAACCACCCGCAGCTGTCTTCGATTTGTCTGCACATGGGTTGGCGCTAGTTGCACACGCAGCAGGAAGAGCTTGCACACGGATTGGATTTTGTTAGACGGACAGGGAAGAGGGATTTGGTGCGTTCGCGGTGAGTGAAGAGGGCTTGGAACCAATGTAAGCTGGAGTTAGTGTAAGCTATTCTTTCCTTATTTTTACGTCACAATGAAATCACTTTTAATCGTTTTCCTCTTCGTTTCATTCACTTCTCTGGCGCAAACTCGTTCTGGTTTCCCCAACTGTGCCTTAAAACTTAGTTCCATGAATTACTTCCAACTCCTAAGGGAAGTAGAACTCGCAAATCAGCAGGAGAAAATAGATTTGCTGAAAGCAGACTTGAATGCGGCAAGACAGGAAGGAGTATTTATTCATGAATCTCTTGATAGTTTGAACGCTGAAAACGAAGCCTTGAAGAAAGTGATGCAGAATTACGTTGAGCAAATTGATGCGTTGAATCGGAGGAATGCGCTATTGAGCGGAGCACCCAATGCGGAGAAAGACCCGAGGGTGGCAGAACTACTCCAACAAATCGAAAAGTTGGGCGCTCAACTGGAAGAAGAGAAACGTCGCGGAGCATTAGCGCCACTTGAACTGAATGTCATGGAAGAGGAATATAAACAGCTTGTAGTGAAATTGGGAGAGTTGTTGAAGGAAATAGAGGGGGAGGAGAAGCGGAAGTAATGAAGGTGGATAGGAAATAATTAAATAACTCGCTCTTTCCTGCTTTCTAAAAACGGACGGATATCTCTGTATTTTGGTTCCGTTTTGATAATGTGTATGTTTTTATCTGGATGCCGAAGTCTTAGTTCGTTTTCAAAATCCTCGCAGCCAATAGCACTAAAGTAGTATGCATATTTACCGTCTTTCATAAAGTAAAATGTTCTACGAAATACTTTTGTTTTTGATCTGTTATAAATATGAGCTATTTGAATCTCATCCCACAACGTGTCTTCAACTGTCAGCGTTCTGTTGGCTTTAATCCAAAGTAAACTGTATTTACGATAAGGCAATCCGACGATAAATCGTCCACTTTCAAAAGTAAAAGTGGTATACGTGTTGGCACATCCCTCTCCGCAGGCATATATGATTATGAGCGTTATCAAAACACTAATCCATTTAGGATCAGTTGAAGTGAAAATCATGATTATTCCGATTACTGGCATTAACGTGGTTAAAAACCAAACGTTTTCAGGAAGTTCTTTTTTGTTGGTGATGTATGAGTTCATTGACAATTTTCTTTTTCGAACTGTTGTAACACTTTTTGTCCCCTTTAGATTTGTTTAAGAGATATGAAAGTCCCTTCTCACGCAACTCCCGCATTTTCATTAATCTTGCTAATGATCTGTATGATTTCCAATGCTTCATTGTCTTGAAATACTCCAGTCAGTCCATCATCATGAACATAGTTGAAAGGAGCTTCGAATAATAGTGATTTGTCAATAACCCCGTTCGTGTTCAAATAATCGATAATCGTTTGAATAAATTTCTGTTGATGCGCCTTTAAATTTCCGTTTTGAAGAAATTGTGCAAATGCTTCGTTGGCTACGTGAATATCGAGACCTAGAATTTCGCGTACAAATTTGCCTAAAGGTTGATTGCCATAATTGTTTATGAAATCTTCCTTTGTTCCCAATTCACCGTTAAATACCAGGTCTTCCAACTTTTGAAGTTCGTCACTCGTAATCGGAACATTCATATATAATTTCCTTATCACAAAATGATATATGTTCAAACGAATATAGTATAATA
>CAMLET010000112.1 GCA_946479125.1 uncultured Flavobacteriales bacterium | reverse complement strand
ATTGCAACATATCAAATGCCTGCAACTTACGAATACCATAGTGTTCCGAAGTTTGATGAAGGTGTTTTCCTGGTTGCTCAAATCTCCGGATGGGAAAAACTGAACTTGTTGAGTGGTGAATCGAACATTTACTTTGATGGAACTTACATTGGTAAAAGCTATGTTGATGTAAACTCTACAAAAGATACGATCAGCTTTAGCTTTGGTAAAGACAACAAGATCAAAGTAGAACGTAAGAAAAGTCAGGAAATGAGTAAAACCCGTTTAGTTGGGTCGCGTTACAAATACGAAGTAACCTGGGATTTCACCATCAGAAACAACGGTGGAGCAGCTATTCCAATCATCATCAAAGATCATTTCCCGATTTCAACGAATAGTGATATCAAGGTAAAAGAAGGAACTTACGAAGGTGCTGATTACAATGAAGACACTCACATTTTAACATGGAAATTCACCACAAAATCAGGTGAGACAAAAACATTCAAATTCGATTACACTGTTGACTACGAAAAAGGTCAGGCTGTGTATTTGGAGTAATAAACTTCTATAAAACAGAAAATCCCGTTAATCATTGACTAACGGGATTTTCTGTTTTATAAATTAAATGCTATTTCACAAATTTCTGACGTGCAATTCCACCGGCGTGAACTAACTCTAACGTATACGTTCCGGACGACAATTTGCTGATATCAATTTTGTTTGTTACCTCCGATTTCTCAATTGTCAGCATCGTTTTTCCATTCATATCCAAAATCTTCACCTGCTCAACCTCGTTATTGAAAGCCAACTGAATCTCATCATTAGCCGGATTTGGATAAACAATGAAATTCAGTGTTGTCGATTCTGCAATCCCAACATCGCTTGGCGGTGTAATGCGAATAATGGAATGATCGCCTGTATTTGTCGCAATGTAGATTTCCTTATTCGGTCCGATTGCAATATCTCTCAAACGACCAAACTGCGACTGAAAATATTGATCTTCATCCACCACCTGAGTTGCATTCGCATCCAACTGCATTGCCACCAAACGTTGCCCGTTTAACGTTGTCATCAACAAACGGTTATTCCATTCCGGGAAAGCAGCATTTTGATAGTAAACCAGATCCGAAGTTGCAATTGTGGGTGTCCACGCATGAATTGGTTCTGTGTACATTCCTGTTGCACATGGATTATCCTCAAAAGGCTCATCACAAAAACCATGAATTAACGGCCAACCATAATTGAGTGATGATGCCAAAACCTGAAGTTCGTCATCCGTTGTTGGACCATGCTCGGAAGCGATGATCATTCCATTTGGAAGTGCACAAATTCCTTGAGAATTGCGATGTCCCATTGAATAAACGTAAGAACCAGGAGTTGGATTATCAGCTGGAACAGATCCATCCGTATTAATTCTCAAATATTTTCCATTAAGCGAATTGGGATCCTGTGCAAGGTTCGAAACATAACATTCACCTGTCGACATTAGAATAGTGTTATCCGGTAAAAAATGTAAACGCGAACCATTGTGATTCTGCCAGGCCAAAATATCATCGATCAAAATATCGGGACTCACCAGATTGGTTCCATTGAAAGTGTATTTCACCATTCTTTCTTTGAAGTACCCACCTCCATCTTCTGTTCCATAGGTGTAAACCAGAAAAACTTCTGGAGTTGTTGGGAAATTCGGATGGAGAACCAAACCCAATAATCCACTTTCGCTAACTGCGTGTACTGTTGACGTCAGGTCGAGAACCACGGTTTTCACACCGGTTTGCAAATCGATCCTACTGACCAATCCTCCTCGTTCTGTAACCCATAAGTAATCATCACCCTCCACTTTTATTTCCCACGGCACATTCACATCTGAATTCAATGTATCAATGTAAACCGTTGTATTTCCTACTTGCTGTGCCGTTTGCGAAAAGCCCGCAGCACCTAGTAAAAAAGACGTACTAAAAAGTAATCCTCTACACTTCATAACCTAAATTTTAGCGTCAAAACTGACATTATCAGGTCAAGTTAAGGAAATTCAATCTAGCCTACAAAAGAATTTTTGACTTGTTAACGAAGCTTAGCGATTTCATCCCAGAACGATGGAAAGCTCTTGGAAACGGCCTCAGAATCATGAATAACAACTTCACTTTCAGCGATGGTTCCGGCTATTGCCAAGCACATTGCTATTCTGTGATCGTGATGAGATTTCACATTTCCACCTAGGATCTTTCCCGTTCCATGAACAATCATTTCATCTTCATTCAAATCGATTTTCACACCAAGCTTTCCGAATTCCTCCTGAAGTGTAAGTGCTCTGTTGCTTTCTTTATGTGTTAATCGACTTGCTCCTTGAAATGTAGAAACGCCACTGATACTAGCTGCTAAAGTAACAAGTGCGGGAAACAGATCCGGACACTGTGTCGCATCGAATTCAAATGGCTTTCGAGCAGAACCGTCAACTGAAATCTCTTCATTGATGTGTTGAATTTTACATCCAGCGTTCAATAATGCATCAAGTAACATTTTATCTGCTTGCAAACTGGACATTTTCAAACCTTTCAAACGAATTGGGTGTCCGACAGCAGCCGCAACAAGAAAATAGCTGGCAGAACTCCAATCGGCTTCTACATCATACTTGGTTGCGCTGTATTTTTGATTTGCTTTTACACTGAAGATGTTCTTGGGCAAGCGTTCTACTTGTATTCCAAAAGCGTTCAACGTGGAAAGTGTCATTTGAACATATGGCAACGACGTCAAATTCTCCGAGATCAAAACCGAATCGTTCTCAGCAAAAGGCAGTGCCATTAAACAACCTGAAATAAATTGCGAACTCAAAGAACCGTCCACTTCTATTTTTCCACCTTTGATAGGACCTTTCACCTTGATTGGAATTTTTCCTTCGTTCGTTTGAACCGAAGCTCCCAACTTTGGTAAAACTTCTTCAAAGAAATCCATTGGTCGTGTGGTCAAAGATCCGCTTCCTTCAATAGTAATTTCATGAGTAAAACTGGAACAAACGGCAGACAATAACCGAATACCAAGACCAGATTCTCCAGCTGAAATCGTAATGGCTTCCTTCGGTTGAATTCCACCAGCTACAAACAAACTGTCGCCAGATTCTGAAACGTTTGCTCCAAGTAATTGAATGGCTTTTTTCATTGCCAACTCATCATCACTCTTCCCAACATTTCGCAATTCAGATGTTCCTTCAGCTAAAGCGGCAGCCAACAATGCTCGCTGACCATCACTTTTTGAAGAAGGAATTCGGATTGTACCAATTAATTTCTGCGGACCAATTTTGTTTATCATCATTTCAAGTTACTAAGTTTTATAAAATTCCATGAAATAAAAAATCCCGTTAATCAGCGACTAACGGGATTTCAATATACAGTTCTTCGCATCTAGCCAATTTGACCAAACCAATATGCAGCGAAAAAATATGTTCTTGTCGATTTCATTGTTGCAAATATACAAGTTATTATTTTAACTAAAATTGCGGTAAATTTTATTTTTATCACAAAAAGTTTTGCGTTTCTGAAATTTTGATTTAGTTTCGCCTCGTGAATAGAATAAACAACATGTCTAAAACTTGGTGGCAGCGCACAATGTGTGACTGACGCTTTTTGATATTCATAAACCCAAAACCTTAAGCGATTTGTCACAACGGCAAATCGCTTTTTTTATGCCCGAAAAAATGAAAATAGAAACATACAAACAATCCTTCAAGGCAGATCTTTACACGCCAATTGGCATTTTCCTCCGCATTCGGAATGTGTTCAGGAAACCTATGCTCCTGGAAGGAAACGATTACCATTCAAGAGCTGAAAGTTCCTCCATCATTGGATTTGAACCTTTAGTGGAAATAACTGTGACACATAATACAATCAATATCGTCAGTCAGGAAAAAAGTGAAACAAGAACATTCACTCCCAATGAAAATTTAGATCTGATCTTAAGCGAAATCATGAATCAATTTCGAACTATCAATAACGAAAACAACTACGGCTTTTTCAGTTACTTCGGATTTGAATTCGCGCACATCAAGGAAAATCATTTCGAAACGGAACACGCAGAACAACGACTTCCACTCGCCACATTCATTCTATACAAATACCTCATTGTGCTAGATCATTTCCACGATACCGGAAAGTTCATCGTCAACCACAATCTTGATTCAAACGAAACTTATTTGACTCTGGATGCAATCCTTCAACTTCAACCGAATTCAGTATTGCCATTTGAACTGAAAGGAGAAGAAACCTGCTCCATTAGCAACAATGAATTTCTGGGATTAGTAGAAACCGCAAAACAACATATTCTTCGCGGTGATGTTTTTCAACTGGTTTTTTCAAGAGAATTCAAAATTCCTTATTTCGGAGATGATTTTCAGGTTTATCGTGAGCTAAGAATATTGAATCCTTCACCTTACCTTTTTTATGCAGACTTTGAAACTCACAGGATTTTGGGTTCGTCACCAGAAAAGCAACTTCAAATTAGAAATGGCATTGCGGAAATTCATCCGATTGCCGGAACCGTTCGCAAAAGTGGTGATGAAGAACTGGATGATCTTGCAATTCAACATTTGGTTAACGACGACAAAGAAAATGCGGAACACACGATGCTTGTTGATCTCGCGCGAAACGACTTGAGTAAATACTGCAGTAATGTCAAAGTGAGTAAATACAAAGAAGTTCAACATTTCTCTCACGTCATCCATTTGGTTTCAAAAGTGATTGGTCAGAACAATGAAAATGATGCTTTATCGGTTTTCAGCGGAACTTTTCCCGCGGGAACATTATCTGGAACTCCAAAACCAAAAGCACTTGAACTCATTAACACCTATGAACCTGGTAAACGTGATTATTACGGCGGTGCAATCGGATTTATTGGCTTTGACGGAAATGTGAATCTGGCAATTATCATCAGAAGCGTTTTTTCCAAAAACAACATCCTTCATTATCGTGCAGGGGCAGGAATTGTTCTTGACTCGGTTCCAGAAAATGAACTTCAGGAAGTGACAAATAAACTTGGAGCCGTGCGATCGGCAATCCAAAAAGCAAATTCGACTGTTTCTCAATCTCAAAATCTTACCGTATGAAAATAGGAATCATTGATAATTTCGATTCGTTCGTGTATAATCTTGTTCGCTATGTTCGTGAAGAAGGTGTTAAGGTTATTGTTCAGCGAAACAATCAAATCAATTTTGAAGAACTGGATACTTGTGATGCCATTCTTCTTTCTCCAGGTCCAGGAATTCCATCTGAAGCTGGTTCTTTAATCGAAGTCATTTTCAGATACAATACTACTAAACCAATTCTGGGTGTTTGTTTGGGACATCAGGCTTTGGGAGAATATTTTGGTGGAAAGTTGAAACAATGTCCTGAACCTGTTCATGGAAAAGCAACGAAGATGAATGTTTTAAAGGATGGAGGTCTTTTTCACTCGCTTCCAGATCAAATTGATGTGGGAAGATATCACAGTTGGGAAGTGGATATTTCCATAGCCGAAAACCTGGAAATTACTGGTAAATCTGAAGAGATAACCATGGCATTCAAACACAAAACACTTCCCATTTACGGAGTACAATTTCATCCCGAATCGATACTTACACCAGCGGGAAGAACAATAATTAAGAACTGGATAAAGTCAATTCAATGAACGCAAAATACTATATAGAAAAAATCATCAATCGGTCCTTTCTCACTCAGGAAGAAGCGAAGAACTGTATGCTTTTAATTGGAAGCGGAGAAATGAATGATGCACAAATTGTGGCACTCATGACAGGCCTTCAGTTTCGCGGATTGGAATTGAATGAGTTGAAAGGATTCAGTTCAGCACTTTTGGAGTTGGCCATTCCTGTTGAACTTGATTTTGAAAACGCCATTGATGTTTGTGGAACTGGGGGAGATGGAAAAAACACCTTCAATATTTCCACAACAACCGCTTTCGTTTTGGCATCGATGGGCTATAAAGTAGTGAAGCATGGAAATTATGGTGTGAGTTCACTTTGTGGATCGTCAAATGTTCTGGAATACTTGGGAATCAATTTCACTTCGGATTCCACGATACTTCAGCAACAGCTCAATAAATCAAATCTCTGTTTTCTACACGCGCCCTTGTTTCATCCAGCATTGAAAGTGGTTGCTCCGCTCAGAAAACAATTGGGAATAAGTACTTTCTTCAATGGACTTGGACCTTTGGTAAATCCAGCAAATCCAACGCATCAACTGGTAGGAACGTACAGTTTGGAATTGGCGAAGTTGTATCAACATGTGCTTCAAAACAACAGAAAAAACTTTACTGTAATTCACGGATTGGATGGCTTTGACGAATTGACTTTTATTGGTTCAACACGACTTCTTGGTAAAACAGTCGACTCTATGATCGAAAGTGAAAATCAACTGCAACAGTATTCATTAATCGATCTAAGCGGTGGTGAAACAGTTGCGGAAAGTGCCAAAATTCTGCTTAATCTATTGGAAGGAAAAGGAACTAATGCTCAAAATCATGTACTGGCCGGAAATGTAGCGCTGGGAATTCAAACTTTTCTACCAGAAGAAAGTTTCGAAAGTGCATACCATGAAGCCAAATCATTTATAGAATCAGGAAGTGCAATTACTTCTTTCAAACAACAACTAGCATGAAAACAATTCTAGACGAAATTGTAGCAAATAAACGCGTTGAAGTCGCAAAACTAAAGTCAGAAAAATCAGTTTTCGATTTTCAACAGTCGCCATTGTTTCACAGAATTACACGTTCACTTTCACAATCCATTTCCAGTGTTGAATTTGGAATTATCGCAGAAATCAAGCGAAAATCACCTAGTGGAGGAGATATTTTTCCAGAGTTAAGTCCGGTTGACCAAGCTATTTACTATCAGGAAAACGGAGCACGAGCTATTTCTGTTCTTACTGATTTCAACTATTTCGGTGGAACAATGAAGGACTTGACGCTCGTTTCCAATAATGTAGAAATTCCTGTTCTCAGAAAAGAATTCATTCTAGACGAAATTCAATTGTACGAAGCCAAAGCTGGTGGTGCAGATGCTGTTCTTCTAATAGCTATGATTCTGGAAAAGGAAGAGATCGTTCAACTTACAGACAAAGCGCATGAAATTGGTTTGGAAGTTCTACTCGAAGTTCATGATCCACAAGACGAAGTCAAGCTTTATAAAAATGCAGACTTAATTGCGGTAAACAATCGAAATCTGGCACACCAGAAAACAAGTTTGGAACATTCTTTTGAATGGATCTCGAAGCTCCCAAAAGACATTCCCCTGATCTCTGCTTCCGGAATATCACAGTTAGACCAGGTTCTTTCATTAAATGCCATTGGATACGCTGGAGCATTGATTGGAGAAAGTATTCTTCGAAACAAGAATCTGGAATCATTAACCTTAAACAATCAAACCAATGCTCATTAAAGTATGTGGATTAACGGATAACGAATCGGGAAGAACGATTGCGCAGTTGGAAGGAATCAGTCATTTGGGTTTCATTTTCTACGATAAGTCTCCGCGATACACGAAAACAAGCGTAAAAACCGCTAAACCCAAAATTGGCGTTTTTGTAAATGAGGAATTGTCAACCATTTTAGAATTAGTGGAAAAACATCAACTTTCAGGAATTCAATTGCACGGCGACGAAACAACTGATTTTGTAATTTCTCTTCCCAATTCACTTTTGAAAATCAAGGCAATTGGCATTTCTACCGTAACCGATCTCGAACAAACAAGTCAGTATGACGGAATTGTAGATTATCTTCTTTTCGACACGAAATCGCCAAACTTTGGCGGGACCGGAAAAACATTTGACTGGTCAATTCTAAAACAGTACAAAGGAAATACACCTTTCATTTTAAGCGGTGGAATTGGCTTGGGATCAGTAAATCAGCTGGATTCATTTTACCATCCAAAATTCGCGGGTTACGATTTGAATAGTCGATTTGAACGTGCCCCGAAAGACAAAAACGTATCACAAATTAAACTATTCACAAAAGCAGTATTATGACACAATCTATTTTACAGCCCGACGAATTGGGCTTTTACGGTGATTTTGGTGGAGCTTACATTCCTGAATTACTTCGTCCAGCAGTCGATGAATTGAATGTAGCTTACAATCGATTCTCTTTCGATGAAGAATTTGTTGCTGAATATAAAGCTTTGCTTGAAGATTTCGTTGGACGCCCCACTCCACTTTACTATGCAGAGCGACTTTCAGCGAAATACAACTTTCACATTTACCTGAAACGGGAAGATTTGTGTCACACTGGTGCGCACAAAGTCAACAATACCATTGGTCAGATTTTACTCGCAAAAAAAATGGGTAAAACAGACATTATTGCTGAAACAGGCGCAGGTCAACACGGTGTAGCAACAGCAACCGTTTGCGCGCTAATGGGTTTGAATTGCATTGTATACATGGGCGAAAAAGACATTGCCCGGCAAGCACCAAATGTTCAGCGAATGTTGATGTTGGGCGCGGAAGTTCGTCCCGCAACTTCAGGAAGTAAAACATTGAAAGATGCTACAAATGAAGCCATTCGACACTGGATCAATTTCCCT
>CAMLET010000111.1 GCA_946479125.1 uncultured Flavobacteriales bacterium | reverse complement strand
ACGTTCGTTCGAATAATTGTAGTTGGTATAGATTCCATCAAGCATATAGCCATCCAGTCTAACCAGTTTCATTTTTTCGATCGTATCATTGTAATAACAAAACAATAACTGGTAAGCATTACGATTTTCTGCCTCAATTCGATGATAGTTAACGTCTTGCAATTCGATATAAGCGAAATCTTCTGATGCCTTTACGCCATTACTATCTACCAAATAAGATTTTCCTTCAAAATTGATGTCAACCAATGGTGCGTTAAAAGAAGTTCCAAAGGTTTGACTTTCCTTACAGTTGGTTGCGATGATTGCTCCATTGCTCGTATAAATGTCATATTCCTCACCAACTCTACATTGAACGAAATGTTCTTCCAACTCAATATAATCGTACTTGAAGGGTGAAACCACTTTTCCTGTAGAAGGAGAAACCCATGCTTTTTTACCATTACTGGTTAAAACCAATCCATAACCATAAAGTGACGGTTGCATTAAATCACAAACGGCATCCACCACTTGCTCGCCTTTAGCATTGATTACACCAAACTTCTTTCCGACATAGAAACGTGCAAATCCATTTTCAAACTTTTCTACTTTGGCATATTTAGGTTGAACCAGAATGTCTCCAGTCTCATCAATAAATCCCCATTTACCATTTAGATTAATTGCTCCTTTTCCTTCACTAAAATCGGCAGCATATTCATATTTTGGCTGAACAATTACTTGTGTCCCCGACTTGTATCCGTACTTGCCATTCTCGTAAAAAGGTTGTAACTTCTGAGTATAGGAAATAAGGGCAAATAATTGAAAAACAAGTGTGAATGCGAATGACTTTTTCATAATCGAGATATTGTATACGGTATGATTCAATAACTTAAAAGTAGATTTTTTTGTTACAGAAAATAGCACCAAATACGCAAAATACAGCAATTGTACTAGTGAAAAAGTGGCGTAAAATCTGGCTTTCGACACTTACGAACAACAGTGCGGTAACAACTCGGTAAAATGCACTTCAAAAGGATTTGTTCTTCCTTCTATTTTTGAACTATGAAAAATGCACCCTCATTGACTGCATTAGTTGCGCTGATTGACGATCCGGATGAGAACATCTATTTACATGTTCGGGATCAACTTTTGGCTGTTGGTAAGGACGCCATTCCAATTTTGGAAACGTCATGGGAAATCTGTGACTATGGTTTACTGTTCCAATCTCGCATTGAGACGCTAATACATGAAATACAATTTGACTGGTGCAAAAATGAGTTGACCAATTGGTATGAACAGCCAACAAAGGATTTGCTTGAAGGAGCGATCATTATTGCGCAATATCAATACCCATCGCTCGACAGTAAACTGATCTATGATGCTGTTGAGAAGATCAGAAAAGCGGTTTGGCTGGAACTGAATCCACACATGACGGCTTTTGAGAATGTAAAAATCCTGAATAAAGTTTTCTTTGAGCAATTCGGTTTTGTAGGAAATTCGAAGAACTACAATTCGCCTTTGAATTCTTACATCAGCACCGTACTTGAGAACAAAAAAGGGAATCCACTAAGCTTGAGTATCATTTACAGCGTAGTGGCTCAACAGCTTAAAATGCCGATTTACGGCGTAAACCTACCAAATCACTTCATTCTCGCTTACATGGATGAACATGGTGTAAACCAGTTTATTTCCGACGCAAATGAATACGGTGTGTTGTTTTATATCAACACCTTCTCAAGAGGAAGTATG
Organism: uncultured Flavobacteriales bacterium; assembly: GCA_946479125.1. The sequence goes on along the minus strand of CAMLET010000111.1, from coordinate 6,816 downwards.
TTCCAAAAAGATGACATTGTTCAGTTTTTGAAAGGATTGAATATGTCGCCTCAACCGTCTCACTTCCAACCTTGTTCCAATTCAGATATTCTTCGCAGAATGATCACGAATTTGATTGCTTCTTTCCAACAAGTAGGGAATTTAGAGAAAGTGGAAGAATTGACTTTACTTAGAGGTCTTTTAGATTAGTGGTTATCTCGACTCCGCTCGATAACTTTAGTTTCATTCATCCAGTATTGCTTTACTCTTTCCTTAGATTTTCAACAGAAAAGGAGGCTAAGGTCTTCGAGCGTAGCCGAGAAGCTAAGCCTTTTCCAGTTTCACCTCCAAATTCATTTCCTTAATCGCACTCAATACCTCAGAACTTGGTTCGATGCGCAGTTTTCGGGATGGGAGATTCAACTTCATGTCGTTCAAATGATCGACAATGGTAAATTGAACGGTAGAACTTCCTTCGCTTTTCTTGAAAATGTCTTCCAACTTGGTCATGATCAACTGATCCAGATCTTTCAAACCAATGGTAATGTTGACGTTGATCTTATTGTTCTTCAGCATTTCAGAAAGCGGTTCTATACTCGATAAAACGAACTCCAGTTTGCGTTCTTTCGTGATCTTATCAGGGTAACGACTTTCTTCCACTCGACCTTTTAGTGCAACGAACAAGTCTTTCACCATCATAATGCGGTTTCGCAAGTATGAATCCTGGAAAATGTATAAACGATGGCTATGTGTGTAATCTTCCAAGGTCAGAATTCCAAAAGGATCACCTTTTTTGGTATGCGCGTGATCAGCTTGTCCGATAATTGCAGGAATGGTCAACTCTTTTCCTCTATGAGGAGCTAAATCCTGCAGCGACTCTAAACTGGCATTACAAAACGCTTGAATAGCCGAAGTGAAATCGTCTAGCGGATGACCAGAAATATAAATCCCAACTACTTCCTGTTCGAACTTAAGGCGTTCAAACAACGACCACTCGGGCGAAGCAGGAATTTGTGGTTCAGGCATTTTAATCTCTAATCCTTCACCAAACATGGAGAATTGAGAAGAGTTTTCGTTCTCTTGCGCAGCTGCTCCAAATTTGATGGCATTTTCAATAAGCGTTCTGCCAGAATTATCTTGTGCAAAATACTGAGCTCTATGAGCACTTTTGAATAAGTCGAAACAACCGGCATAAGCCATACTTTCCAAAGCCTTCTTGTTCACCAAACGCAAGTTTAGTCGCTTAGTCATTTCAAAAATGCTCTTGAAGGGGCCATTCTCAGCTCTATCCTGAAGAATATTTTCTACCGGACCACTTCCCAAACCTTTAATTCCACCTAAACCAAAACGAACTGCTCCAACGGCGTTTACCGTAAACTCGTAAGAAGATTCATTAACATCTGGACCATAAACTTCAATTCCCATTCGCTTACATTCCTCCATAAAGAAACGCACCTGAGTAATGTCGTTCAGGTTATTTGAAAGTACCGCAGCCATAAATTCAGCCGGATAATTTGCCTTTAGATATGCCGTTTGGTAAGCAATCCAGGCATAACACGTTGAGTGCGATTTGTTGAAGGCGTAAGAGGCAAAAGCTTCCCAGTCTTTCCAAATTTTCTCTAGTACTGTTGGATCATGGCCGTTTATTCCACCTTGCTCAATAAAGCGCGGTTTCATTTTATCAAGAACGTCTTTCTGTTTCTTACCCATTGCTTTACGCAAGACATCGGCATCACCTTTGGTGAAATTGGCCAATTTTTGCGACAGAAGCATTACCTGCTCCTGGTAAACCGTAATTCCGTAAGTATCTCCTAAATATTCTTCACAAGCCGCTAAATCATAAACAATTTCTTGCTCACCATTCTTACGCTTTACGAAATCGGGAATATACTCGAGCGGACCCGGACGGTACAAGGCGTTCATGGCGATCAAATCACCGAAAACAGTCGGTTTTAACTCACGCATGTACTTTTGCATTCCGGGACTCTCGTACTGGAACACACCAACGGTTTCACCACGCTGGAAAAGCTCATACGTTGCCGTATCATCAATTGGAAAAGTATCGGGATCCAGATCAATGTTGTGACGCATTTTGACGTTCTTCACTGCATCTTTGATGAGTGTCAAAGTCTTCAACCCAAGGAAGTCCATTTTCAATAGACCAGCTTCTTCCGCAACCGAGTTATCGAATTGTGTACACCACATTCCCGTATCCTTAGCCAGAGAAACCGGAACGAAATTCGTGATATCGTCTGGCGTAATAATGACACCACAGGCGTGAATTCCAGTATTTCGAAGTGTTCCTTCCACCTTTACGGCTTGCTGAAGAACCAAAGCTCTTAAGTCACTTCCATTGTAAATTCGACGAATTTCCATTGCATTCGCCAAATCCGGAGCACTGTTCGCAAACTTCTCCGAAACATCCATATCGGAAGCAGAGAAAATCCATTTTAGCGAAACGTTATCGGGAAGTAATTTCCCAAGCATTCCTGTTTCAGGAAGCGGTAAATCGAGAACGCGACCAGCATCACGAATAGACGACTTTGCAGCCATTGTTCCGTAAGTGATGATCTGCGCCACCTGATTTGCCCCGTATTTATTGATTACCCACTCAATAACTCTTCCACGACCTTCATCGTCGAAGTCAATATCGATATCCGGCATGGAAACACGATCCGGATTCAGGAAACGCTCAAATAGCAAATCGTAAGCAATCGGATCGACATTCGTAATTCCGGTACAGTATGCAACCGCAGAACCTGCTGCCGATCCACGACCTGGTCCAACAGAAACGCCCATATCTCGGGCCGCCTGACAAAAATCTTGTACAATAAGGAAGTAACCTGGATATCCGGTTCTTTCTACCGTTGCCAACTCAAAGTCGAGACGCTCACGAATTTCATCCGTAATTTCAGGATAACGCTTCTCAGCACCAACGTAAGTCAGATGTCGGAGATAAGCATTCTCACCACGTTTACCACCATCAACCTCATCTTGTGGATCTTTAAATTCATCAGGAATATCAAAAGCAGGAAGGAGAACTTCACGCGCCAGTGGATAATGCTCAATTTTATCAAGGATTTCCTGAATAGATTCTATAGCTTCTGGTAAATCAAGGAACAATTCCTTCATTTCGTCTTGCGACTTGAAGTAATATTCTTCGTTTTCTAAACCAAAACGGAAATTTCTTCCTTTACCTTTTGGAGTTGCCACCTGTTCACCATCACGCACACAAAGCAAGATGTCCTGCGTATTTGCATCTTCTCTCGTTCCGTAGAATGTATTGTTCGTAGCAACGGTTTTGATTTCGTGCTTTTCCGCAAGCTTGATCAACGAACCAAAAACGCGGTCTTCATCTTCTTGTCCGTGACGTAAAACTTCAACATATAAATCCGCACCAAATGTTTCTTTCCACCAAATAAGGGCTTCTTCGGCCTGACGTTCACCAACATTCAGTAATGTATTAGGAACTTCACCGCTCAAACCACCGGTAAGAACAATCAAATCTTCCTTATACATTTCCACTACTTCCTTGTCGATACGAGGGACATAGTACATACCTTCTGTATGCGCAATGGAAGCCATTTTGATCAGGTTATGATAACCATTCTTATTCTTCGCTAAAAAGACGATTTGATAACCGTTGTCTTTGTTTGATTTATCGTTTCTATTCTTACAAACGTTCATCTCACAACCAATAATTGGAAGTAAGTTTTGTTTGTGGAAAGGTTCACCGTTTTCTTCAGCTGTTTTGCGTTCTTCGTTGATTCCTTTATTGACTTTCGCAATGGCTTTTTCGAAGTGAAAAGCCGCCATCATGTTTCCAATATCCGTCAGTGCAACCGCTGGCATGTTGTGCTTCAACGCCTCTTTTACCAAGCCATTCACATCCATGGTCGACTGAAGAACCGTAAACTGAGTATGATTGTGCAAGTGAACGAAAGGAACATCCTTCAGACGCTCACGAGCTGCATCTTTATCAATATCTAAGTCTGACCTTTCATCAACTTTTAGCTTCGCACTTGCCTCCTTGAGGTTGATATGCGTAAGTCCGACAGGCTGAATAAAATCCGGATTCGCAATTTTAAAGCGATTGAAATATTCAAGTTCAACCTGAAGTTCTGCATCAGTAAAAACTTCTCTACGGATCAATTCGAAGAAACAACGCGTGGTTGCTTCCACATCGGCAGTTGCATTGTGCGCTTCACCAAATCCAATTCCGAAAAGGTAATTATGAAGTTCGGTAAGCGTTGGCCATTTGTACTTTCCTCCTCTACCACCCGGAAGTTTACATAGTTCGGCAGTAGTTTCAGAAAGCGTATCGAGAACCGGCATGTCGTGCATACGAGTTTCCGTATTCGCACGAATAAACTCCGCTCCCATGATGTTTAAGTCGAAGCCAATATTTTGTCCGACAACAAACTTCGCTTGCTCAAGTACTTTATTGAATTCTTCAACGACCTGAGCTAATGGAACACCATCCTGTTGTGCCAAAGCTGTTGAAATTCCGTGAATTCGTTCAGCATCAAAGGGAATATCGAATCCATCAGGTTGAATAAGGTAGTCTTTCGCTTCAATTAAATTCCCTAATTCATCGTGCAGCTGCCATGCAATTTGTACCGCACGAGGCCAGTTATCCAAATCTGAGTATGGAGCATTCCAATTCTTTGGTAAACCTGTTGTTTCGGTATCAAATATTAAGTACATGCGTGCTGAAAAAATTGAAAGATAAAGTTACGGAAAGTCTAACGTTCTCTAAACGTTTTGTTGAAAACTATGACAAGTTCCGGGCACCGCTTAAAAAAACTCCCGTCCGCCACGGCGGAAGCACAGCATCTCGACTCCGCTCGATGACCATGCAGAAGAAAACTGAAAAACCACCTCTTAACCAAAATCAAGGGTGGTTTTATATCCATGAAAATTAGATTATTGTCCGATTACAGGAGCACCTGTATTTGTAACCGGAGAAAGACCTTCCGGCTTCGGCAGAACATTTCCTGAAATGCGTAAAACCTTAATTGGCTCATTTGAAGCATTTGACGTGATTGTAACCGTTTTGTTGATTGGTCCAACATTTTCGGTATTGTACTTCACACTGATCACCGCGGTTTCTCCCGGAGCAATTGGTTCTGTGGGCCAGGATGGAACTGTACATTGACACGAACCTTTTACCGTAGCCAGAATAAGAGGTTCTGTACCTTCGTTTTTAATGACGAACTCACAAACCCCATTCGAGCCAGCCTTAATGGAACCGTAATCATGAATTTCTTTGTTAGCTGAGATTTTTGCTCCAGATTTCACTTCCTGAGCAACTACATTTTGTATTCCGAAGCACAAAAATGCGATCAGAAAAAACAAGGTCATTTTAGTTTTCATAACTATTTATTTTGAGATTAATGAGTGTAAGATAGAATCTCAAAACTCAATAAAATCAAGGCTTAACAGATCATTAACCCAAATCATAAATAGCTGTTAATTAGCGAGTAGAAAGCGTTAAGGAAGTCTTAAAATGGACGTTGGATGTTCACAAAAAATTTGGAATTTGAACCATTAAGGAATTAAGAGACATTAAGAATTAGAAAACTCGATTTGAATTGTCACCTTCCACAATATATAAACTAGCAGTATTCGACCGCGCTAACGCTTGTCATATAGCATAAGCTGCGCTTATTCTTCCTCGCGAGGATTGACAAAAACCTTGAAACGCAATTGTTCAACTTTCTTTTTGGTATTTGTAAAGAGGATGATCTTACGATCTTGCTGGTAGAATGTCCCTTTGGTTTCAAAGGTTACATGAATGGAATCTGTGGCTCCTGGTGCCAGCGTATCAGGGAAAGTAACTTTTGTGCAGGGACAAGAAACTTTTGCTTCAGTAATGATTAGTGGTGATTTTCCGGTATTGGTGATTACAAAGTAATGCTCGAGAACGGGGCCTTCAACGGTTGTAGGGAATTTGTGTGTTTTTTCCGGAGCATAAAAAACCGCCACTTGACCGAAGCCAAGGGCGGTAAACATTAATGTTATTAAGACAAGAGTCGTTTTCATTACTGCCCAATTGTAGGCGCTCCAGAGTTATTCACTGGGCTTGTACCTTCTGGTGCAGGAGCAACGTTTCCTGTAATTTTTAAAACTTTTGTTGGTTCGTTAGCAGCGTTCGACATAACTGTTACACTTTTGTTGATCGGACCAACTTTTTCTGTGTTGTACTTAACTGTAATTGTTCCAGTTTCTCCTGGTGCAATTGGATCAGTTGTCCACTCAGGAACTGTACAACCACAAGAACCTTTTGCCTGAGAAATGATCAAAGGCTCAGTACCTGTATTTTTGAATGTAAAAGTACACACACCATTACCACCGAATTTAACATTACCGTAGTCGTGAACGTCTTTAGAAAATTCAATTTTAGCACCTGCTTGTGCACCTACTACTTGTTGAGCAGTTGCGTGAGATCCTGCTGCTACGCCAGTCAAGGCTAATAATGCTGTGAAAAGTAACTTCTTCATTGTAAATCTTTTTTAATAACAAAATCAAATATAAAATATGTTTTCTTTTAAATCTCTATTCTGAGAATTGATTAACACATCGTTAACTAAAACCATGCCACGCCTACGCAGGCTTTTTGGACTGCTGCAACTCAATCATTTCCTCAAACGTAAGATCGATATGAGCTAAACGGTATTCTATGTCTTTTCGTTGCTCGGCTGGCATTTTTGGATTCTCTTTCAACAGCATTTCATAATACTTTTTCACTTTATCTTTCTTTCTGGGTAAAAGAAACATATCGTACGTAGTTGCTGCTGATTGTAAAACCATTGCTCTGTTTTCGTAAAGTGGGTA
>CAMLET010000110.1 GCA_946479125.1 uncultured Flavobacteriales bacterium | reverse complement strand
CTAACGGAAATAATGTCTTTGAAAAAAGTCTGGTACGTCCAGCTCGACTTTATTTTTCAACTTTTTTGAATGATGGGGAATTGTATTAAAAAGGGACTTCAGCTCCGCTCAGTCTCCTTTTCTCCTCCCCTAAAGTTGTGTAAAATCGAAGTAAATGGTGACTGAGCGGAGTCGAAGGCACAATTTTCTCAAAATTCGGCGAACCGTTCACTTCCATCCGCAAGTTTATTGTATCTTTGCCCCCCGTAGTTACAATTTTAAATAATGTCGAATTCTACTAAATACGTTTTTGTAACCGGGGGAGTAACATCATCCTTGGGGAAAGGGATAATTTCAGCATCTTTAGCTAAATTATTGCAAGCGAGAGGATACTCCACAACAATCCAAAAACTAGATCCTTACATCAATATTGATCCGGGAACTTTGAATCCTTATGAGCACGGAGAATGTTTCGTGACTGATGATGGAGCTGAGACAGATTTGGATTTGGGTCACTATGAACGTTTCCTAAATGTACCCACTTCTCAGGCGAACAATGTGACAACAGGTAGAATCTACCAAAGTGTTATTGAAAAAGAACGTCAGGGAACTTTTTTAGGAAAGACGGTTCAGATCATTCCTCACATTACTGATGAAATTAAGGAGCGAATCCAAATTTTGGGTAAAACCGGAAAATACGATATCGTAATTACTGAAATTGGTGGAACTGTTGGTGATATTGAGTCACTTCCATTTGTTGAGGCAGTTCGTCAAATGATGTGGGAGTTCGACAATGATTGTATTGTTGTTCACTTAACGTTAATCCCCTATTTATCTGCAGCGGGTGAGTTAAAAACAAAACCAACACAGCATTCAGTTAAACAATTACTTGAACTTGGAATTCAACCAGATATTTTGTGTTGTAGAACTGAGCATGAGTTGGATCTTACGTTGAGAAAGAAGATTGCGAAATTCTGTAATGTTAGCATCAATGCTGTTATTGAGTCTCGTGATGCGGATACCATTTACGATGTTCCATTGCTAATGCAGGCTGAAGAGCTTGATAAAGTGGTCCTTGATAAATTGGGATTGGTTTCCAGAAAAACGCCTGAATTGGTGAAATGGAAAGAATTCCTTACGAAATTGAAGAATCCAACCAAAGAAGTAAACATCGGTTTGATTGGTAAGTATGTTGAATTAAAAGATTCATACAAATCAATTTCTGAGTCGTTTATTCATGCTGGAGCCACAAACGAGTGTAGAGTGAATTTGAAATGGATTCATTCAGAATCATTGACAAAAAACAACATTAATGAACAGTTAGCAGATTTAGATGGAATTTTAGTTGCACCAGGATTTGGTTCAAGAGGAATTTCCGGAAAAATTGAAGCAGTTCGTTTCGCACGTGAAAACCAAATGCCTTTCTTCGGAATTTGTTTAGGAATGCAGTGTGCAGTTATTGAATATGCACGCCACGTCCTTGGTTACGAAGATGCACATACAACAGAAATTGCTGAGGATTCTAAATATCCTGTGATTTCAATGATGGAAGAACAGAAAAACATCTCAAACATGGGTGGAACCATGCGTTTGGGAACATATAAATGTCAACTTAAACCAAATTCTAAGGTTTCTGAAGCTTACGGAACAGAATCTATTGAGGAACGTCACCGTCACAGATATGAATTCAATAATGCTTATTTAGAAGCATTTGAGAAATCTGGAATGATTGCAACTGGTAAGAATCCTGAAACAGGTTTAGTAGAAGTTGTTGAAATTCCTAGTCACCCTTGGTTTGTTGGTGCTCAATTCCACCCGGAATATAAAAGTACTGTTGACAACCCACACCCGCTTTTCGTTGCTTTCGTAAAAGCAGTAATTGATAATAAGAAAAATCATTGATTTCGATAGTTCTATTGTTGAATACGGTAATAATGAAAAAAATAAAGAATATAAAAACAATAACTAGAAATGGATAGAAATTCGATCATTGGTCTTTCATTGATTGCAGCTGTACTTATTGGTTTTACTTACTTCAATCAGCCGTCTGCTGAAGAAATTAAGAAAGAACAAGAAAAACAAAAGTTAGCTGATAAGAAAAATAAAGAAAAAGAAGCAAAAACCACTAAGGCGAAGTTTGATAAGGAGACTAAAGAGTCTAAGGATTCAACTGCAACTACAAGAAAAGTAGAAGATTCTACTAAGGTTCAGGCTCCGGTTAGTAACTTCAAAAAAGAAATCGTTCAACTTTCAGCAAGTCGTTTGTTAGTAGATATTTCAACTAAAGGAGGTAACATTTCCAGTGTATCTATTAAAGGTTACGAGAGTTATGACAACTACGTTAAAAACGATGGAAAGATTACTCCATTGGTTCTTTTCTCTGATAACGATAATGTTAATCAGTTAGAGTTCACGTACAAAGGAAAACCTTACGCAACTGGTGATAAAGAATTCAAAGTTGTTTCAAAATCGAAAGATAAAATTGTTCTTGAACACAAATTGGAAGAAGGAAGCATTAAATACACTTACAAGGTAAACAAAGGATTTAATGTTGATTATACCGTTTCTGTTACTGGTTTAGCAAAACAAGTTCCTGCGAGCAGTGTAAAAATGAATTGGAGAACGACAATGCAGCGAACTGAGCGTTTGTTGTCAGAACAACGTCGTGTTTCTACAGTTTGTTACCAAAATGCTGATGAGCGTCCGAATTGGAACAGCGAAGTAGCAAGTGAAAAACAAGCGGCTGAGCAAGACATTAATTGGGTAGCTTTCAAACAAAGTTACTTCTCGGCGATTCTAACTCCTGAAAGTTCTTTCAAGAAAAAAGGAACACAATTCAAAATCAGCGGATTTAAAGAAACTGCGGATAAGTACAGTACGCACATTAAAACGTACACCGCAGACATGAACCTAGGTTTGAGTTCTACAGAAAATGCAACTGAAAAATTCCATTTCTACTTTGGACCAAACGACTACAAAACATTGAAATCATACCATAAAGGTTATGATGATATTTTGAACTGGGGATGGGGGATTTTCCGTTGGATCAACCTTTACGCTGTTGAGCCTTTATTTGGTTTCTTCCTTAGTTTAGGGATGTCAGCAGGAATTGCGATTCTATTGTTGACATTGATTTTGAAATTGGTTTTGATGCCAGTTCAATGGAAAATGTTCGTTTCATCTGCTAAAATGCGCATTTTGAAACCAGAGATCGATGCTTTGAACGCAAAGTACCCGAATCCTGACGATAAAATGAAGAAACAAATGGACATGATGGCTTTACAGCGAGAATCAGGAGCCTCTCCTCTATCTGGTTGTTTACCAATGTTAATCCAAATGCCAATTCTACTTGCGGTATTCCGTTTCTTCCCGGCTTCATTCGGACTTCGTCAGCACGGATTCCTTTGGGCCGAAGATCTTTCTTCATATGATTCTATCTGGGATTTCGGAACGAACATTCCAATCTACGGAGATCACATGTCATTATTTACATTGTTAATGGCTGGAACAACGTTGGCTTACACTTACTTGAATTCTCAAAACACAGTTCAGCCAACACAACCGGGAATGCCAAATATGAAATTTATCATGTACTTCTTCCCGTTCATGATGATCTTCTTCTTTAACAATTACTCTTCAGGTTTGAGTTACTATTACTTTATCTCAACATTGATGACAATCATCTTCATGTTCGCAATTAAGAAATTCTTTGTGGATGAAGAGAAGTTGAAAGAGAAAATGGCTGCGAATCGTCAAAAATCTACAGCTAAAGGTCCTAAGAAAAAATCGGGATTCATGGCGCGTTTGGAGGAAGCACAACGCTTACAAGCCGAACAAGCGAAGAATCGCAAAAAGAAGAGCTAACGAAGTTAGTGAAGACTGAGTAAGGCTTTCACAAAAAGCCTAATACGAGGGATATAAACTAATTAAATAAATATACAAGCGCTTTCTCAGAAATGGGGAGGCGTTTTTTTTTGCACCTTGTTCTCGATACACTCCGACTTTAAAGGTCGGAGCACTCGAACTGACGGTGGACATCACGGATAAAAAAATCAAAGGTCATCGAGCGTAGTCGAGATGTTCACTTTTTTTAACACCTCACTCAGTAACCTATCCATGAGTTGTTGGTCTAACAGAAAACCAATTAACAATAACAAAATGAAAGTAGCAGTATTATTAGTAGGAATGTTAGTCGCAGCATCAACAACATTTGCAGGAAACGGAGAAACATTATTAGATCGTGTCGTAAAGCGTAATGTTTCCTACCCTGAAGCTTTAAGAGCAAAAGGAGTTGAAGCAACGGTTCATGTAAAACTTAAAGTTTTGACTGGTGGTGCAATCGAGATTTTAGCAATTGATTCGGAATCTGAAGAAATGAAAACTGCAGTTGAAAAACAATTGAAGCAATTGAAGTTCAAGAATTCAGCTCAAGTATTAGGTAAGGAGTTCAATTACACATTCAAATTTCAGGTAGAAAAGTAATTTCAAAAGTTTCGGGAAATGATAAAACCCTCGATTAACATCGTCAAGAGGAAAGATAGCTAAACGTCTTTCCTCTTTTTGTTTAACACAAAATCACTTTGCGGTTAATAACGTAAAGAATAGATTTAAAAACAACGCCAAGAAGGAAGGTCGCAAAGAATCGTATTCTTCGCCGAAGGCTGACTGCAACTCCCGAGCCGTTTAGATCATTAATCAAGCTTTATTTCTTTTGTTCAATTGGCTTTGCACGTAATTCAATGAATTCCTTGATCTTGTCGTTTTCGATTAGAACTGTCAAATTGTAATAAGCCAGTTTCCATTTACCTTTTTCCTTCACACAAATTCCGGAACCTCTACACTCATCCATCCATGTATCTAAGCGCTCATCGAACCAGGCAATTTTCTTGTCCTTAGAAAATACCCAATGTCTTTCAGTCGATTTGAAATCCCAGCCTCTTCCCTGATCAAAATAAGGTTTACAAAATGCCTTAAAGGTTTCTTTATCCCAACGTTCTTCAGGATCCGTTCCTAAAAAGATAAAATCATCAGTCGTTGGCGAGAAGTAATCATCTAGCTTTGCGTTTGCAGCAGCTTCATGCCACTTGTTCACTAAAATATCGAGGTCTTTTGTGTTACTTGGATTATTTGTTGAGCTCAAAAGAGTTAATCCTAAGAAAATCAATGAAATACGTTTCATAAAGTCAAAAATTAAAAGTTAAAAGTCAAAAAAAAAACAGGCTTCAATTTTTGCCTTTTGCTTTTTGACTTTTGATTTAGAGTTCTACGAAGTCCAGATCTTTACCATGTGTTTCCGAGACACTTAACGTACAGTAAATTCCAATCGCAAAAGATATCAGACCAACTATTGCTGCCGAAGTAACTAAACTTAATCCAGAATCCACTAGTCCAAATGTGCCTAAAGTCATTGGAATCAATAGCCCTCTGACAAAATTCGGAATTGTTGTAGCTGCAGTTGAACGAATGTTTGTTCCGAATTGCTCGGCTCCCATTGTAACGAACATAGCCCAATATCCTGTTCCGAATCCGAACCAGCAACATAAGAAATAATACATTCCCGGAGTTTTTATTCCGCCAAATAACAACCACACAACGCTTATTGTAGTGAAAGCCATCATCCAGAAAATTGCCATTTTACGTGACTTCAACCAGTGACTCAGGAATCCGCTAAACAAGTCCCCAACTGAAATACCGATGTATCCCCACATGATGGAATCGCCATTTACTACCTTACCTTCTATTCCAAGCACCTCTCCGAATTTACTTCCGTACAATGCCAGGATTCCAATACAAAACCACGTCGGCAAACCTATTCCAATACAGCGCAAATAGCGAATCAAGCGATCTTTCGATCGAAACAACATAAAGAAATCGCCTCGTTTTGTTGAACTTTCCTTCACTTCCTTAAACATTCCGGATTCTAAAACTCCAACTCGAAGTAACAATAGACAAAGTCCCATTCCACCTCCAATCAAGTATGTTAGCGACCAATCTTCTGTAGCTTTGTAAGATAAATTCGCCACTATTGCTCCCGACAAACCAAATCCTGCAACGATTGACGTTCCAAGTGCACGCAAATTCTTGGGTAAGACTTCAGAAACCAAGGTAATTCCAGCTCCTAATTCACCAGCTAAACCAATTCCAGCAATAAATCGAAGTGAAGTATATGAAACTGTAACAAAGTCCTTGTCGTGTGACATATACGGAAGAAGTCCACAAGCAATATTTGCCAATGAATACAGGATTATAGAACCAAAAAGTACAGAAAGACGACCTTTTTTATCTCCCAAGATTCCCCATAAAATTCCGCCCAAAAGCAATCCTCCCATTTGGAAATTCTGAATCATTGCTCCTGTTGAAAGCGTTTCTTCTGCAGTAAATTTGAAATACGCTAAGCTTGGATCTTTTACAATCCCGAAAAGCAATAAATCGTATATATCGACAAAATAACCGAGTGCGGCTATGATAATGGGTAATGAGAATAAGGGTTTATAGGAAATCTTGTTTTCCATGTAGTAATTTTGAGGTAAATATAGATAAAAGAAGGTTTTTGTGCATGTTGGCTTTAGAATATCTTAATACGAGTTATTAACGATTAGAAAACAGCTGTATCCTTTGATATTAAAGCGATGAACGGGATTTCCCTAATTCCCTAATTTCCCGAAATCCCGATTTTCGGAAATTCTCTAAAATCTCAAGAAAATTTGACGTATTTTTAAGTATCAAGTCAATTATCATGAAAACAGACGAACAATACATGCAACGCGCACTTCAACTAGCTAAACTTGGCGGAAGTAATGTTGCTCCAAATCCAATGGTTGGTGCTGTAATCGTTCACAATGGAAAGATCATAGGGGAAGGTTTTCATGAGAAATTTGGTGGACCACACGCTGAAGTCAATGCAGTAAACTCTGTTACAGATCATTCGCTTTTCAAAGAAAGCACTATTTACGTTACCCTTGAACCTTGCGCGCATACTGGAAAAACACCACCATGCGCCGATTTACTCTCGTATCATCAGTTTAAACGTGTGGTTGTTGCAACGCGCGATCCATACGAAGAAGTTGCCGGACTAGGAATAAGTAAATTACGCGACAAAGGAATTGATGTGACTGTAGGAGTTCTTCAAGATGAAGCTATCGCATTGAACAAACGTTTCTTTATGTTGCATCAAGAAAAACGACCGTATATCATTTTAAAATGGGCCGAAAGCGCTGATGGATTCATGGATATTTTACGACGTGAAGATGCAGCACCACAAGTCAACTGGATTTCCGGCGAACTTTCCAAAGTGCACACACATTCGGGAAGAGCGAAAGAACAGGCTATTCTGGTTGGGCGAGGAACCATACAAAACGATAACCCATCTCTTACAACAAGGGCTTTTTACGGCAACTCTCCTACCCGAATCATTCTCGACCCTTCTTTAAAATCGCCACAAGAATCAACGATTTTTCATGATGGTAATAAAACGATTGTTTTGAACCATACAACGAGTGATACTTCCCATAATATTGACTTTGTTAAAGTAGATTTTAACACGGCGAAAGTGGTTTCTGATGAATTGTATAAATTGAATCTTTCTTCCGTAATTATTGAAGGTGGCAGAACTACGCTTCAATGTTTTATTGACGAAAATCTTTGGGATGAAGCGATTGTGATTAAAGGTGATGTTTTGTTTGAAGACGGCGTGAAGGCTCCTGCTTTTAGTTTTAGTCCTAAAAATGCAATGAAGGTTGAAAATGACATGCATTATTGCTACGTAAATCAAACTCTTCATTAATTTTAAAACATGAAAATTTATACTGTAGAAACAGGAACTTTTAAGCTTGATGGTGGTGCAATGTTCGGAGTTGTTCCAAAAACGTTGTGGGAAAGAACAAATCCTGCCGACCAAAACAATCTATGCACATGGGCTATGCGCTGTATGCTGATTGAAGATGAAGGAAAATTGATTCTTATCGATACGGGAATTGGTGACAAACAATCGGAGAAATTCTTTTCACATTATCACCTGGCTGACACGAAAACACTGGAACAAAGTCTGAATAAATTGGGATTTGGTTTAGATCAGATTACGGATGTATTTATGAGTCATTTGCATTTTGATCATTGCGGTGGCGGTGTGAAATACAATTCAGACAGAACCAGATTGGAAACGGTTTTCAAGAATGCCAATTACTGGAGTACAGAAAACCATTGGGAATGGGCAACGAAACCAAATCAGCGCGAGAAAGCCTCTTTTTTAGCAGAAAACATTTTACCTATTCAGGAAAGCGGACAATTGAATTTCATTCAGCGTGACGGTAATTTCACCAAAAACGTATTCAACAATGTTGATGTGCTATTTGTAGACGGACATACAGAAAGTATGATGATTCCACATATCAGCTATAAAGGGAAGAAATTGGTTTTCATGGCCGATCTATTGCCAAGTACAGGACACATTCCATTGCCTTATGTTATGGGATACGATACGCGTCCACTCATAACATTGGATGAAAAACATAACTTTTTGACTCAAGCTTCGTTAGAGGACTATGTCCTGTTCCTGGAACATGACAGTGTGAACGAATGTTGTACAGTTGAACAAACTGAAAAAGGAGTTAAACTAAAGGAATCCGGAAGTTTTTCAGACTTTTTCGGGAACTAGAAC
>CAMLET010000109.1 GCA_946479125.1 uncultured Flavobacteriales bacterium | reverse complement strand
AAAATTGCTGAGAATAAAGAAGATGTTTATAAATACACCAGTAAGGGAAATCTTGTTGCTGTTATTTCGAATGGTACGGCCGTTTTGGGCTTGGGAGATATTGGTCCGGAAGCTTCAAAACCGGTAATGGAAGGAAAAGGACTCCTCTTTAAGATCTTCGCTGATATCGATGTATTCGATATTGAAGTGGATGCAAGTGATCCGGAATTGTTTATCCAAACCGTGAAAGCAATTGCACCAACTTTTGGTGGAATTAACCTCGAAGATATTAAAGCTCCTGAAGCTTTTGAAATAGAAAGAAGACTTAAGGAAGAACTTGACATTCCTGTAATGCACGATGATCAGCATGGTACAGCAATTATTTCTGCTGCTGCTTTGTTGAATGCACTTGAATTGGCTAAAAAGAGAATCAACAAAGTGAAAATTGTTATTTCTGGTGCCGGAGCTGCTGCAATTTCATGTGTAAATCTGTATCGCGCGCTTGGTGCCGACTTGAATCAGATTTACATGTTTGACAGCAAAGGGTTGATTCACGCCGGAAGAACGGATTTGGATAGCATGAAACAAGTCTTCGCGATTCATAAAAAAGACATTTCACTGGAAGATTCATTCAAAGGGGCTGACGTGTTTCTTGGTTTATCAAAAGGAAATTTGGTTTCGAAAGAAATGGTAAAAGCCATGGCTAAGAATCCTATTGTGTTCGCATTGGCAAATCCTGAGCCAGAAATCGGTTACAAGGAAGCTATGTCTGTACGACCAGATATTATCATGGCAACAGGTCGATCTGATCATCCTAATCAGGTGAACAATGTACTTGGATTCCCATTCATTTTCCGTGGTGCATTGGATGTTCGTGCAACAACTATTAATGAAGAAATGAAGCTTGCCGCTGTTAAGGCGATCGCAAATCTTGCTAAGGAAACTATTCCTGAAGAAGTAATTGCTGCATACGGTGAGAAAAATATAACGTTCGGTAGAGAACAAATCATACCAAAACCAATTGATCCGCGCTTGATCTATCATGTTGCTCCCGCAGTTGCTAAAGCTGCTGTTGCTTCAGGAGTTGCAAAATATCCAATTACTGATTGGGCGGAATATGAGGAGAGATTAAAGAAACGTCTTGGTTTGGATAACAAACTGGTAAGTAATCTTACTGCGAAGGCGCAAACAAATCCAAAACGTGTTGTTTTTGCTGAAGCGGATAATATCAAAATTCTTAAAGCAGCACAAACAGCAACGGAAGAAGGTGTTTGTTTCCCGATTCTTCTTGGAAAACGCAAGGTCATTGAGCAACTATTATTGGAATACGCAATTGAAATTCCGGGAATGCTCATCATTGATCCAAAATCGGATACGGAGAAAATGCGTCGCCAGGTTTACGGAAAGGCATTTTTTGCTCAACGTATGCGTAAGGGTGTTACAGAATTTGAGGCGATTCAGAAAATGCGCGAACGCAATCATTTTGGAGCCATGATGGTTCAATCTGGTGATGCGGATGCTATGATTTCGGGATTGACACGAAATTACACGGATGTTGTTCGACCTGCTATTCAGGCAATTGGATTGGAGAAAGATGTGAATGTAGCTGCTGGAGTTTATATTCTTATGACTAAGAATGGACCACTTTTCCTTGCTGATACAACGATCAATCCAAATCCAACGGCAGAACAAATAGCTGAAATCACATTTAATGTGGCTAAAACGCTTCGTAAATTCAAGGTGAATCCAAGAATTGCGTTGTTGAGCTATTCCAACTTTGGATCGTCACATGGTGAGGATGCCGTGAAGATGTCTGAAGCGGTGAAGATCTTGCATGAAAATCATCCAACCCTAATTGTGGATGGTGAAATTCAGGCAAACTTTGCGCTGAACAATGATCTGATGAACGAGAAATTCTCCTTCTCAACCTTGGCGAATAAAAATGTAAACACCTTGATTTTCCCGAATCTTTCGGCTGGAAATATTGCTTACAAATTGTTGCAGGAAATGACAGATGGTGATGCAATCGGACCAATTTTAGTTGGTTTGGCAAAATCTGTTCACGTATTGCAAATGGGATCATCAGTTCGCGAAATTGTGAATATGGTGAAAGTAGCTGTTGTTGACGCTCAATCGAAATAAGGATGATTGCACATTTAAACGGTCGACTAATTGAGAAGAACCCAACCAGTGTTGTCATTGAGTGCGGAGGTGTTGGTTATTTCGTCAAAATCTCTCTCAATACTTTTTCTGCAATAGGCTCAAACGAGCAACTTAAACTTTTTACGCAGCAGATTGTAAGAGAAGACGGTCACTTCCTTTATGGGTTTATGACTGTTGAAGAACGCGAAGTATTTAACCTGTTGATCTCGGTTTCAGGAATTGGACCAAATACAGCAATACTAATGCTTTCGTCACTTTTGCCTACAGAAATTGCGCATGCAATTCAAACTGAAGACGTTAGAACAATTCAATCGATAAAAGGAATTGGTGCCAAAACTGCCCAACGTGTTATTATTGATTTGAAGGATAAAATGATAAAAGTTGAATGGTCGGAATCAACAAATATTTTTGCTTCCCACAATACAACGAAATTTGAAGCGTTAACTGCTTTGATTTCCTTAGGTTTTGATAAGAAAATCGCGGAAAAAGCACTAGATAAACTTGCAACCGGTACTGAAACAGTTGAAGAACTGATTAAAGGAGCCCTGAAAATACTATAAGAATTGGAGAATAATCGTCCTTACTACAAGAGTGTATTTCACCTATTGTTGAGCATGAGCTTAGTCTTTTGCTCATTTTTTGCGTTTGGGCAAGATACCAATAAGGTGAACTTGCCGTTCCCTATTTACAACCCAATTGATCCTACTCAGAACAATCCTCAGAGCTTTGATCTTGGTGATCCGAAGAACGTTGAACGCATCATTGTTTTCGATCCGGTTACTGGGAAATATATCTTTCAGGAAGTTATAGGAGATGGTATTATGTACCGTTATCCGTCAATGATGACGTTGGAAGAGTACTTGGAGTACGAACGACAAAAATCCATTAAGGAAAATTGGAAAGATAAGATCGACCAGCAAACGGAAGAGCAGCGAGCGCTTGAATTCCCGATTAAAATTCCTTCTAAAACATTCGAAAACTTCTTTGGTTCTGATGAAATCACTATTCGTCCGCAAGGATCTGTTGAGGTTTCATTTGGTGTAAACTCTTCGCGTTACGACAACCCGATGTTACCCGTTAAACAAAGGGTAATTACACGTTTCGATTTCCAGCAGCAAATTCAAATGAACTTGGTTGGACAAATTGGAACAAAACTGAAACTGAATACAAGCTACAATACGCAGGCAGCCTTCGATTTTGATAATATTACCAAGCTTGGTTATTCTGGCGATGAAGATCAAATTTTGCAACGAATTGAATTAGGAAATGTAAGTTTCCCTTCGTTTGGGTCATTAATCCCGGGTTCACAAACCTTGTTTGGAGCTTACGGAAAATTCAGAACAGGTCGTTTAACGACTGATGTTATTATGGCTCAGTCGAAAGGAAAGAAAACGGAGATTAAAATTACCGGAAAAGCACAGGTTGTTCCTTTCGAATTTAACGCAGACAACTACGAAGCGAATCGTCACTATTTCTTGAACCTGGCATTTTATGACCAGTATGATAAATCGATGTCGCAGCTACCTAACGTTGCTTCTGAGACCTTCGTGACAAGAATGGAGGTTTGGGTAACCAACAGAATCAACAGTACAGAAAATGCGAGAAATATCGTTGCATTCTCGGATCTTGGTGAGGCGAAAGCAGAAAACAGCCAGGGTAATCCATTACCTTACGCAAGTGATACAATGCCGGATAACGAAGCAAATGGTTTGTATACCTGGGCTTCATCTCAATCGGCAATTAGAGGCTTTACTGGAGTAGTTCCAACATTGTCTGCTCAGGTTAGTGTTCCCGGACCTTTCCAACAAGCGGTTCATTACGAGAAAGTCGAAAATGCACGAAAACTAAGTGAATCTGAATTTACATATAACGCGTTGTTAGGTTATATTTCTTTGAGTCAGCCATTGAACAATGATGAGGTTCTTGCCGTTTCATACGAGTATACTTACCGTGGAAAAACGTATCAAGTTGGTGAGTTTTCAACGGATGGTATTGACGGAAGAGATGCGCTTCTTTTGAAGTTATTGAAACCAACGATCACCAATCCTACGTTGACAATCTGGGATTTGATGATGAAGAACATCTATTCGATGGGAGCTTATCAGTTGGATGAAAATGGTTTTAGATTAAATCTGTACTACAACAATCCTGAAACTTCCGTTTTGGCTCCAATCATTCCGAATGACGATAGTAAAACACAGATCATCACCTTGTTGAATATGGACAGGTACAATGTGAACGATCAGTTGTTTTCTGATGGTATGTTCGATTTTGTTCCTGTAAACTACAATGGAAACAGAGCAGAAACAGGAGGAACCATCAATCCTAAAAATGGTAAGATCTATTTCTCAACGGTTGAACCTTTTGGTAGAACGTTGCGCTCAAAATTGGTAGATCAGTTCGGACCACAATACGCTGATAAAATTGCATTTACAGAACTTTACGATTCAACTAAAACTGCTGCTCAGCAAATTCCAAGTAAAAATCGTTTCGTGTTTAAAGGTGAATACCAAAGCTCGGTTTCATCTGATATTCCATTAAACGCATTGAATGTTCCTGAAGGTTCTGTTAAGGTAACCGTTGGTGGAATTGCATTGATCGAAGGAACAGATTACACGGTTGATTACAACCTTGGACGTGTAAAGATCTTAAATACAGGTTTACTTGAATCAAACGCAGATATTAAGATTACGATTGAAAGTAACTCGGTCTTTGGTTTACAATCCAAATCGATGATTGGAACCCATTTCAATTATAAGATCAATAAGGATTTCAACGTTGGAGCCACCTGGATGCGCATGATGGAACGACCAGTCACTCAAAAAGTGGATATCGGGTCCGAACCTTATAAAAACAACGTATTAGGCTTCGATATTAATTACAAGGCAAATCTTCCGTGGTTAACCAAGGCCATTGATTTCCTTCCTGTGATTTCAACGAAAGAGCCTTCTTATATGACATTCAAAGGTGAATTTGCAACCTTGATTCCTGGTACTCCAAGAGCAATTTCAAAAGAAGGAATTTCATATGTAGATGATTTTGAAGGAAGTCAAAGTACAATTGACCTTAGAACTTTCGCTGGATGGCGTTTGGCTGCAACTCCGCAAGGACAGTCGGATTTGTTCCCTGAAGGAGATTTGAAAACTTTGGCAAACGGTTACAAACGTGCAAAATTGGCGTGGTACACCATTGACAACTTGTTCTACATGAACAACGATTTAACACCACCACATATTAAGAACGATCCTTCAATGTTGAGTGATAGTCGTATGCGTTTGGTTCAGCAATCAGACATTTTCCCGAATCAAAACTTGCCTTACGGATCAATTCCAACGGTTCAAACATTGGATTTAGGTTACTTCCCGTCTGAACGTGGAATGTACAATTACGATACTACGAATACAGTAAATACGGACGGTACATTTTCAAATCCATCGGATAGATGGGCTGGAATTACCCGCGCATTGACAACAACGGATTTCGAGCTTGCAAACGTTCAATACATTCAATTCTGGATGTTGGATCCGTTCAACGAAGATGCAGAGAACGAAGATCCGAACTCAACAATGGGTGGTGGAGATTTGTATTTCAACTTAGGAAACGTTTCTGAAGATGTTTTGCCAGATTCCCGTAAGAGCTTTGAGAATGGAATTCCTCCTTTTGCAGGAGCCGATTATCCAACTGATGTGACTCCTTGGGCACAGGTTCCAAATCAGCAAATGATTGTAAACGCCTTCGCAGATCAAACTTCTGATTCTCGTGTTAAACAAGATGTTGGTTTAGACGGATATGGTGATCCAGAAGAACGATTGACATATACAGGTTTTGTGAACTGGGTTCAAAATAACGGAACACTTTCAGCAGAAGCGAAAGCAAAAATGTTAGCCGATCCTTCAAGTGATGATTACAACTATTACCGTGATGATCAGTACGATGCTGATGAAGTGAATATCTTAAATCGTTATAAGAAATTCAACAGTCATCAGGGAAATACACCTACTACAGAAATGTCGGATACCATGAATGACGCAAAATATGTCACTCAAGGAAACTACATGCCGGATAATGAGGATATCAATCAGGATAACAACTTGTCTGAAAGCGAAGCTTACTTCCAGTATCATGTAAGTTTACGTCCAGGTGACATGGTGGTTGGTAAAAATCACATTGTTTCACGTCAGGTTTATCAACCATCTGGTTCTACAAAAACGGAAACATGGTACCAATTCAAAATTCCAATCTTCGAACCGGAGAAAAAAGTAAACGGTATTCGTGATTTCAGATCGATTCGTTTCATGCGTATGTTCGTGAAGGAGTTTGGTGAGAACGTTACACTTCGTTTTGCGAAATTGGAATTCATCCGCGGTGAATGGCGTCCGTACTTGTACGATATGACAACGCCGGGTGAGCAAATTTTCGTAGATCCGGATTTAACTGATTTCACAATTGGAGCATTGAACTTTGAAGAAAACGCTCAAAAATTGCCGATTGGATACCAGGTTCCTCCGGGAATTCAGCGTGAAATTGATCCTTCACAGCCAGTTCAACGTCAAATGAACGAGCAGTCATTGACTCTAGATGTTTGTAACCTTCAGGATGGTGATGCACGTGCTGCTTACAGAAATGTAATGTTCGACGTTAGAACTTACAAGAAATTGAAAATGTTCGTTCACGCAGAAGAAATTACGCCTGGAACATTAAATGATAAGGATTTGACATTGTTTGTTCGTTTAGGAACAGATTTCGTTGAGAACTATTACGAATACGAATTACCACTTTACAAAACAGCTTGGGGAACATCAACTCCTGAGGGTGTTTGGCCAACCGATAATGACATGGAAATTATTTTCCAGGACTTGTTGGATTTGAAAATGCGTAGAAATGATTTGGCAGGTTCTGCCGGCTCAGGTGTTACGGCATCAGTTGAATATTCAGTGGTTGATCCTAAGAACCCGAATCGAATGATTAAGGTGAAAGGTAGTCCGAACTTACAAGGTGTGAAAACGATCATGATCGGTATTCGGAATCCAAGTAAAACGGCAATCGATCCTTGGGGCGATGATGGTTTATCGAAATGTGCACAGGTTTGGATTAACGAGTTGCGTTTAACCGATTTCGTTGATGATGGAGGTTCTGCGGCTGTTGCTCAAATGCAGATTCAAGCGGCAGATTTCATGACCATGAGTATGTCTGGTAACTACTCCGGAGTAAACTGGGGAGCTGTTGATAGCCGCGTTCAGGAACGTCAACGTAATCAGAAATTTGGTTTCGATTACCAGTCAACTGTTCAACTTGGACAATTCTTTGGTTCAAGAATGAAAATCAGTTTGCCATTGTTCTATGGTCGTTCTTTCGGAATCATTAATCCTGAATACGATCCATTCAATCCGGATATCAAATTGAAAGCTTACGATTTGGCAACAAGAAAATCAGTTGCTCGTATCGCACAGGATTATACAGAAAGATCATTCTATAACTTCCAGGGAGTTCGCTTCAATAAAATTGGAACAAAAGCACATTTCTACGATTTAGCAAACTGGACTTTTGGTTACGGATTTAGTCAAAATCTTCACCGTGATTTCAATACCAATTACGACAGAACTAAACAGTGGAAAGGAAGTTTTGCATATGCTTACACGTTTACTGCAAAACCTTTCGAACCGTTTAAAGATGTGAAGTTCATGAAGAAAAGTCCATGGTGGGCATTGATTCGTGAGACCAACATTTCATTGGTACCTAAGAACATTAGTATGACCAATGATTTGATGAGAACATACAACGCTCGTCAGATTAGAAACACAATTGACACTTCTGCGAACGGATTCAAATATGAGCCTGTTTACGTGAAGAACTTTACATGGAATAGAGGTTATAAGGTTGGATGGGATTTGACCAAAAATCTAAAATTCACATTCAACGCAACTAACCGCGCTATTTTTGATGAGCAGAATGGTGAAGTTGATCGTAATGGAGTTGATTCCTTGTATCGTCAATTCAAAGATACCATTTGGAGCCAGCTGGGAACCCTTGGTAAAACAATGGATTATACACACGATTATGCTTTCACTTATAACTTGCCATTCAATAAAATTCCAGTCCTGTCATTCTTAACTGGTAACGTTAAATACGCAGGAACATACAATTGGCAACGCGCACCTTTGGGTCAGTCGGAGTATGGAAATATTATTCAGAACAGTAGAACAATTAATGGACAGCTTCAGGCTAACTTTATAACACTTTACAATAAGGTTCCGTTGTTGAAACGGATCAATTCAACCTCCAATTCAGGCGGTGGAAGAGCCCGAGTGAGCGATGCAAAAGGCGCTATTGATGGCGGCACGGATAAAGGTGATGGAAAAACTCCGGAAAAACCGAAAGCAGAACTTAAACCACCGAAGCCGATTGAGGACATGACTCCGAAAGAAAAGCGCAAGTGGGAACGCGAGAAAAGAAAATTCGATCGAGACCAAAAACGCAAAGCGAAGGAAAAAGAAAAAGTAAATCCTGTTGTTGGCTTTGCTGGTCGTTTGTTAATGACAGTACGTACGCTTTCCGGAACTTACGCTCAAACAGATGGAACATTGTTGCCTG
>CAMLET010000108.1 GCA_946479125.1 uncultured Flavobacteriales bacterium | reverse complement strand
ATGGTGTTGACCGTTTATTGGATGGTGAATTGGAATATTTGGGACACGTTGACAATCTGGAAAAGATCTTAAACGACAATGAAATTGAAGAAGTAATTATTGCTTTGGAAAGTACGGAACATGAACGATTGAAAAACATCGTTGCCCGTATTAATCACCATCACGTAGTTATCAAAATTGCTCCGGATCTTTTCGACATTCTGGCTGGATCTGTAAAGCTGAACAATATCTTCGGCGCGCTTTTGATGGAAGTAAATCAGGATGTAATGCCAACGTGGCAATTGGTGATCAAACGAACGATGGATATTGCTTTGTCGCTCTTTGCGATTGCAATTCTAATTCCTTTCTACATCATTTTCGCTGTCACTGTGAAGCTTTCATCTAAAGGACCTATTCTTTTCTTACAGGAGCGAATAGGATTGAACGGAAAGCCCTTCAAGATAATCAAGTTTAGAACAATGTTCACTGATGCGGAAAAGCAAGGTCCGCAATTGTCTAGCTCTAATGACCCACGCATTACTCCGGTTGGAAGATTCATGCGTAAAGTGAGAATTGATGAGTTACCACAATTCTTCAACGTATTGAAAGGTGATATGTCATTGGTTGGTCCGCGACCAGAACGTCAATTCTTTATTGATCAAATTGTGAAGATCGAACCTCAGTTCATGGAATTGACAAAAGTTCGTCCGGGAATCACCTCATGGGGACAAGTGAAATATGGTTATGCTGAGAACGTGAATCAAATGATCCAACGCATGAAATACGATTTGCTTTACCTGAAGAACCGAACTATTGCCCTTGATCTGAAGATCATGCTTTACACGATTTTGATCGTTGTAAAAGGAAAGGGAAAGTAAGCTTATCACACATAAATTCCTAAGAAGGATATTCTTAAAATAATCTCCACACCATCCCTGCTGACAAAGAATAGTTTTTTGTTCTTCCTTCCTGAAACAACACTGTAAAATCATTAGTTGCAACAGTAAAAGACAACGCTGAATAAACGCTCCCAAACGTAATTCCCAACGGAACATTCAACTTATTGAAATTGCTGTTAATTCCAGCGGAAACTCCAACAAGACGTGCAGTAGCCTGCGCACCCAATGAAAAATAGGGTGATCGAATACTTCCAACTGCATTCGGATTCAAAGGAAAAATGATATCGGAAGAAAATGAAACCGCTTTAGTCAACTTCCATTGAGCCCCCAAATTTACCGTTGAAGCTGTTGCGCTTGTAAAAGCCCCACCTTCTTCATAATTATCAATCGGACTTGTCGCAATAAACATATTCGATTCTCCCCATTGGTCATAAAAACTCACGTCTTTTGAAGTTCCGAATGGGTAATGAAACATGTTTTTATCATTCACAGAATTGTATTCAGACGTGCTTGATTCTCCTTGATCTCTCCAACGAATGAATCCCAAATTACTAATACTCATTCCAAGAATAAATTGTTCATTCTTCAAAAAACTCACTCCTAAATTTACTGAAGTACCCAATCCAGGACTTTTCATTCTCGACGTATTCTCCACAACTCCAGCGCTTGCAATTCTCATATAAAACTCTCCGTCTTTCGACTCCCAATCATAAAACTCTTGACCTTGAATAACATTTAATGTAACACCAATAAACGTTTCCCAACCTGGAATAACTTCCTTATAGGCATTTCCCCACCCAATCGAAAAATTTCTGGTTTTCATTCCTTTAAAATAAGACCCGTCCAACTGTTCTCCAATAGTCAGCGAATCGTTGGAAAAGGCATGAACCACTTTACCAAGAGTTTCATTTGTGTACGCTGCCGAATTATTTGCAATTACTTCACCTGTTGACAAAACTAAACTATCAAAATAAGGATTCACCTTTCCTAAAGTCAGCATATTTGCGGTTCTTTCCGACAATTGAATACTTCCATTTATCTGATTACTGATTTGAACAGCGAAAGTACCGTGAGACTTTGTAACGTAACTCGCTCCAACTAAGATTCGGTTATAGCGTAGCGACGATTGCTTCGTCAATAAATCCCGAAATTCGTATCGACCTTCCACAGAAAACGTAGTATCAAATCCAACACCGCCATCCTTATAACTATAAAATGACTCCACAACCGTTTTGTTTATGATGTTTCCGTCCATAGCAGAATTGTAGAGATAACGTGGCGTTACAGGAGTAGCAGCAAGTACAGAAAAATCGAATACTTTAAAGGCAAACTTATGTTTGTAAAAACGAGATTGCCAACCAAGATTAGACGGGTTAGTTGCCAGTGAAAAGTAATCTATGTTCACCGCAATTCCTGTCCCCCTCCCCAAAGTGCCTGAGTTACTTGAACCCGTTACTTGAGCATGTCCGTTTAAAGCGAATAAAACAGTAATAAATAGTAATATTCTCATAATCAATGGTTAGAATTTGTAAAATAATCCTCCGTGTAATACTGAAAGACCATAGCCAGCCTCAATGAACACTCCAAAGTGTTCTTTAAAAAGATATTCTGTTCCTAACATGAATTGAGGAACGAAATAAACGGTTTTAGTATTAATTGCTTCAGGAGCATCGAGGGTTTGAGCACTGATATTCATAATACTTCTTTGTATACCAATTCCCAAACCTAATGAAGTATAAATTTTCCATTTCCGTAAAAATCTGGATTCAGCATCAGGAAAATCCAAATAATAAATTCCTTCAATTAGAAATTGATTTGTTTTAAGCGGTCCGGAATAATCTGCATAAAATGCAGTGTCTTCATCGGAATAAATCAAATCTCTTCTGGAAACAGAACTTCTTTGAAAATCATGGTTGAAGCCGAGTGCAAATCGCTTTTTAAGAAAATAGTGCGTATCAAAGTGAAATGGCCCGGAACCACTTGAGAAAACTCTTGGGATATCAAAACCAGCACTAACACGCACTAAGGACTGATATCGCGGTAAAGTATCTTGAGAAAATGAAACCTGTTGTGACAGAAAAAATAATAGCAGAATAGTGAGTGTTTTCATTTGTTGAAATTGACTTCGAAATGTATAATTTCCAAAGTGATTTGTCTGGTTTTAACAAAAGTTATACCAAATTCAAACAATAATGAAGTCAACTACTGATCCTGAAGGTATCAGGTAAGACTAATAACTAAGAGAATAACCTAAGAGAAAACTATCTCACTTTCTTAAACACCGCAATAGCCTCAATGTGGCTTGTGTGTGGGAACTGATCAACCAAACTGATCTTTGTTGTCTTGTAACCGTTTTGTTCTAATGTCTCAGCATCACGGGCCTGCGTTGCAGGATTACATGAAATGTAAACAATGGAATCAGCTCCAAGCGCAATCACTTTCAATAAGGTTTTTGGAGCAATTCCTGCACGTGGCGGATCCAAAATAATCGTATCGATCTTTCCAGCATATTCCGGATGGAGATTCAGGAATTTACCAACGTCGGCTGCAAAGAACTTGATTTGATCCAGTTTGTTTTGTTTTGCATTGCGTTTGGCATCTTCAATGGCTTCTTCAACAATATCAACCCCAATAATTTCAGAAACGTTGATGCGTTGAGCTACCAATTGACCAATGGTCCCGGTTCCACAGAACAAATCCATAATTACACCATTTTCTTTGGTATTCTCAACAACGTAATCAATTGCTTTGGTATACAGTTTCTCAGCGCTCATTGGGTTGGTCTGGAAGAAACTTTCCATACTGATCTCGAACTTCAATCCCAATAAATCTTCCACTACAACTGCAGCTCCGTAAAGCAATGAACTTGTTCCGTTTTCAATCTTCGCTCGATCAGCAACATTGTCGTTAATGGTATGCCAAATTCCAGCTAAACGGTTCCCCAACTTCTCTTTCAGGAAGTCAACAACTGCTTGCGGTTTGAATTTCTCTAAACCATCAGAACTTGTTACCAAATGAAGCAACAACTGATCCTGGTGAAATGATTTTCGAACTACGATGTGACGGAAGAATCCTGTTTTCTTTGGTGGATGCCAAGCTGGCAAATCGAAACTCGCAAGTAACTCGCGCAACTCACGAAGAATCGTTTCAAATTGCTCATCAAACAAACCGCTTGGCTTGTTCAAGCTTTCCACTTTCCACCATGTGCCACGACGTTTGAAGCCCAATGCAAAAGCATCGTCTTTCTCTTCGTTCGTAGTTAAATCATGTTCGATAGAAGAAAAGCTGTACTCCATTTTATTTCGGTAGAAATAAGGTTCAGGAGCCCCGATAAATTCATCGAACAATGAAGTCGGATCTTGAATTCGACCTAGTTTACGATAAACGTCAAGCGTATTTTGTTTCTTGTATTTCTGTTGTTCTTCAATGGGAACAAAGATGTATGGTGCACCGGAAATTTCCTGATAAGGCAACATCACTTCAACCGGTGAGCGCTCAATCACTTCCACCAATTTACATTCTGCATGACGCTTGCGCTTCTTGTCAACTCGAGCTCTTACTTTTTGTCCTGGAAATGTATTTTCTACAAAGACGATAAAATCCCCTTCATCTGAGCGCAAACGCGCCAAACCTTGTCCACCGAAAGCCAAGTCTTCGATGACAACTTCAATAATTTCGTTACGATGTACCACTTGAGTATTTCTTAGATCATACCGCGAATCACGCCTTTGTCGCATGATTCAATGAACGATAAGATCTGATTTTTAATCGGAGAATCTGGCATTGTTTCTTTCACAATATCCATTCCTTTCGACATGTTGTTATTTTGAACGTAAATGATGCGGTAGATATCTTCCACTTCACGCACCTGCTCATCTGTAAATCCTCTGCGGCGTAAACCAACAGAATTCACTCCAGCAAACGTAAGTGGCTCACGAGCACATTTTACGTACGGAGGAACGCTTTTACGAATCAATGAAGCGCCAGCAACAAAAGCGTGAGCTCCAATATTCATGAATTGCTGAGCAGCAACCATTCCTTCCAAAATAGCAAAGTCTTCGATAGTAACGTGACCAGAAAGTCCAACGTAACTTGCCAAAATCACATTATTTCCGATAAAACAATCGTGTGCTACGTGAACGTAAGTCATCAACAAACAATTGTCGCCGATCTTTGTTTTCATTCTATCGTTTGTACCACGATGAATGGTAACACATTCACGAATAACCGTATTGTTTCCAATCTCAACCGTTGTGTATTCACCGGCAAATTTCAAATCCTGAGGAACAACACCAATTACGGCACCAGGGAAAATCTCACAATTCTCACCGATTCTTGTTCCCGGATAAATGGTCACATTCGGATGAACTTTGGTTCCAGCACCAATAATTACATCATCGTAAATTGTAGTAAACGATTCTACAGTAACATTTGCACCCAATTGTGCTCCAGATGCGATATTAGCCAGATTACTTATCATTCTGTTTTATCTTTAATGACTTGAGCAAGCATTTCTGCTTCCATTACCACTTTTCCATTCACGTATGCCTGACCACTCATATGTACCAAACCTCTGCGGATTGGTGAGATCAATTTCAAATCGAATACTAAAGTATCACCAGGAACTACTTTTTGCTTGAATTTCACGTTATCGATCTTCATGAAATAAGTAGAATACAAGTGCGGATCTTCCACTTTACTCAAAGCGAAGATTCCTCCTACCTGAGCAGTTGCTTCAATTTGAAGAACTCCAGGGAATACCGGATTTCCTGGAAAATGTCCCTGGAACATTGGCTCGTTCATTGTAACGTTTTTCACACCTACAATGTGCTCGTCACCAATTTCCATTACTTTATCTACCAACAAGAACGGGTAACGGTGAGGAAGCATTTTTTCGATATCGTTGATGTTGTACAACGGTTCTCTTTCCAATCCGAAATCCTTTAATCCTTTTTCTTGTTTTTTGATTTGCTCTTTCAATACTTTTGCAAAACGCGTGTTCCCTGAATGTCCGGGACGTGCTGCCAAAATATGTGCTTTAATTGGTCGACCAACCAAAGCTAAATCTCCAACGATGTCTAGCAACTTGTGACGAGCTGGTTCGTTTTCAAATTTCAATTTAATGCTGTTCAATACACCAATTCCGTCATAGTTAACAGAAAGCGTGTCTTTACCAAGCATTTTAGCCAAACGATCTAATTCTTCCTGAGTAATGTCCGGACGTTCAACCAAAACGATTGCGTTATCCAAATCACCACCTTTGATTAGGTTATTCGATGCTAAATACTCCAATTCTCTCATAAAACAAAACGTTCTACAAGGTGCAATTTCAGTTTCAAACTCAGCAATCTGGAACATGCTTGCATGCTGCGTTCCAAGCGCAGGGCTTTTGTAATCAACCATTACAGTTACCCGGTAATGATCGTCGGGAACAGCAAGGAACTCAATTCCATTCTCTACATCTTCCCACTTAATATTTTCTATAAGCTCAAAGTAATCTCTTTCAGCATCCTGCTCTACATTTCCAACACGAATGATTTCTTTCACGAACGGAGAAGAACTTCCATCCATAATTGGAATTTCAGGTCCTGTAAGTGTGATTAGTGCATTGTCGATCTGCATCCCGTATAAAGCTGCAAGAACGTGTTCGGTTGTATACACTTTAGCGCCATTTTGCTCTAATGTTGTTCCACGCTCCGTAGAAACCACCAAATCAGCATCTGCCTTAATAGTTGGTTGATTTTCTAAATCGATACGTTGAAACTTGTAACCGTGATTTGCATCAGCCGGGTGAATAGTCATAGTTACTTTTTCACCTGTGTGCAATCCAACACCAATAAATTCAATTGCTTCTTTGAGGGTACGTTGCTTATCTGCCATAATTTATTCCGGCTTTTTATCCAAGGATTTTAATTTCTGATCTAATTCGTTTAGTTTCTGCAAAATGAACGGCAGCTTTCTGAATCCAAAATACGATTTTTTGAAATCGTCGATTGAAATTCCGGGCGACCCCATAAGCGTATCTGCCTTTTTCACAGAACTAGGAATTCCTGATTGTGCAACAATCTTGGTTCCATCTGCAATCGTTAAGTGACCACTGATTCCAGCTTGACCACCTACCATTACGTGTTTTCCAATTTTGGCAGAACCAGCAACCCCAACTTGTGCAGCCATTGCCGAATGTGCTCCAATTTCTACATTGTGAGCCAAGTGCACGAGGTTATCTATTTTCACTCCCTGACGAATAATTGTAGAACCCATTGTTGCGCAATCAATAGTTGAATTGGCACCAATCTCTACATCGTCTTCAAGAATTACATTTCCAATTTGTGGAACTTTAGAGAAAACTCCTTTTTCATCAGGAGCAAATCCAAAGCCATCACTTCCGAGAACAACACCTGCATGAAGCACACAGTTCTTCCCGATTATACAACCAGAATAAACTTTTACTCCAGCATAAATGATTGTTCCATCCCCTACTTCAACATTGTCACCAACGTAAGCATTCGGGTAGATAGTAACATTATTTCCAATTTTTGCACCTTCACCAATGTAAGCGAAAGCCCCCAAATAAAGCTCATCTCCAACAACTGCATTTTCTGCAATGAATGAAGGTTGTTCAATTTTTGGTTGTTTCTTGCTCATTTGGTTGTAGATATCCAACAACTTAGCAAAACATGCATAAGCGTCTTCAACTTTCACCAATGTAAGCGAATTTGGAAGTTCTTTTGACGGCTCAAAAGTTTCGTTTACGATACAAATACTTGAACCCGTAGAGTAAATATATTCTTCGTACTTAGGATTGGATAAAAATGAAAGAGAGCCTGTAATGCCTTCTTCAATTTTCGCTAAACCCGAAACTGTAACGTCAGGATTTCCAACTACTTGACCATTCAACAGGCCTGCTATTTGCGATGCAGAAAATTCCATTTAAACAAAGGTAATAAAATGATTCACTGTAATTCTCAGTTTTATCGGACTTATCAACAGTTAACGTTTCGTAATGCCTAATGAATCGACAGTATCAAAACCTTCCACGGTGATATGTTCCTCAAACCAATAGCTAGATGCAGTAATCTTCAATTTGGTTGGAGTTTCGAAAACTATTTTTTGAATCGGATACGGACTTGTTGACAGATTGGAGTGCTCGAAATCCACCAGTCCATTCTTTTTCAGATATTTCTCCACTTCTTTCGAATCCATCAAATCGTATTTTTCTTTTTCCTGATTGAAATAAGAATCTTCTTCGTTCAAATAAACGATAGTTTCTACAGATGGAAAACGAATCATTTTTCCGGTCCCAACTTTGGTGTTTTTCACTGCCAAAATACTTCCCTTCGGAATTCGAACTTCAGAGATAAAAGCATCTTTTGGAAGTGTAAACCACAACTTCACTTCTTTACCTTTAATTTCTTTGGCAACTTCATACACTTTTGTGTTTCCGTCCTTCTTACTTCCAGAGAAATTCACATCACCATCATCAAGGAATTTTACAATTGCCTTTTCATCCAAACCAAGCTTATCGAAAGCTTCCTGATCACTTTCAGGAACAACGATTACACGACCCAAAATGGTGTTTTTTACACGGTTATCCGGTTTCCAGGAACAACCTCTGTCCTTGAAGAAAAAGAAGACAAAAACCAACCCAAAGGCAAAGCCTATTCCGTAGTATTTCAGTCGACGAAGAAAGTTTTTCATAATCACGAATGCGAAAGAAAGTTTTCGCGTTGCAAATTTAAGGATTTCGAAAGGATAAACGTTAAATGTTAGGTTGTGTTGTACCTAAAAATCGGTAGACTGTACAATTTGTAGGGGTGAATTGCAATTCACCCCTACAAACAAAAAAACCTCGTCACT
>CAMLET010000107.1 GCA_946479125.1 uncultured Flavobacteriales bacterium | reverse complement strand
ACCACCTTTTTCGCTAGTCTTTTACGCAGCTTACGTAAAATTTTCTCGCGAGAACTAGCTCCTGGAATTTTCAACATATCCGTGTAAACCAATTGCCCGTTTCTATAAAAGTGGAACTCAAGCGTGACAGAAACGATGTCTTCTTTGTATAATGGGAACAGATTTTCAGCTGCTAGATCTTCCGCAAGTGAAAAATTCTGTGAACTCGGTCTGAATTTCTTGTCGTAACCACGAACGGAAACCAATAGTAATGTATTGAATCCTTTTTGATTCAGAACGTTCGTCATAGAGTCCGTAATCAAAACCTGAGGATCTCCTCCTTGTTTCAATAAATTCAACGAAACAGCATTTTTTACACCTGTAGCACTGAACACTTCTGACATCGCTACTTCTAAAGAGAATCGATCTTCTTGTTTATCCAGGTGACTAATGATTACCGCATTCGATAACTTCAAATCCTTAACTAAACTTTTCGATGCCGTACTGTCCGTTTGAGCGAAAGAAAATCCAGTGAACAATGTAAATGCGATAAGCAGGTGTTTATACATAATCTTTGTTTTAAAACGGAAAATTACCCAAGATGATTGAATCAACAGCAATTAATCTGATAATTCTGTTTTTTTAACTGAAAATTTCTTCGATTGACGGCTGAATTCAAAAAATGCGAAGCAATCGAGATCACTTCGCATTAAGAATATGTTTTATAAATAAGTATTAGAATACTTCGCTTGCAATTGCTTTTACAACTTTCGAATTCGACATGGTGTAATAGTGAATACAAGGAACGTTTGCTGCCTTTAATTCTTTGGACTGCTGAATTCCCCATTCAATACCAACATGAGTTACCTCTTCGTTGTTTTTACATTTCAGTAATTCTTTAGATAAAGCCTCAGGAAGGTCAATATGAAAAACTTTTGGCAAAAATGAAATGTGATTCAAATTTTGAATGGGCTTCAATCCCGGAATAATTGGAACATTGATGTCCATTTTTCTACAAGCATCAACAAAATCAAAATATTTTTGATTATCGAAGAACATTTGAGTCACGATATAACTTGCACCTGCTTCTACCTTTTGTTTCAGGTAGTGTAGATCTGTTGCAAGATTCATTGCTTCAAAATGCTTTTCAGGATAACCTGCGGCTCCGATA
Organism: uncultured Flavobacteriales bacterium; assembly: GCA_946479125.1. The sequence continues at coordinate 7,782 of CAMLET010000107.1, read as the reverse complement.
CAGAAATCTGTTGGCGCAAGTTTAATGTCGTCAACCATGTATTTTCCACGATTCATATCTGCAATTTGTTCGATCAAATTTACAGCGTATGAATGTCCTTCTGGATCCGGTTTAAAAGTTGATTCCGTTTTAATTGAATCTCCGCGGAGTGCAAGTACATTGTCTATTCCTAAGAACTGCAGATCGATCAATGCGTTTTCTGTTTCCTCCTTGGAGAATCCACCACAAATTAAATGCGGAACAGCGTCAATTTTGTATCTGTTCATAATTGCAGCACAAATCCCAACCGTTCCCGGTCGTTTACGGATCGCAATTTTTTCCAGCAACCCTTTTTCGCGCTCTTTGTAAATGAATTCTTCACGGTGATACGTCACATTAACGAACTTAGGTTTAAGTTCAATTAGCGGATCAATTCCGTTAAAAATAGACTGAATAGTTGCTCCTTTCAGTGGAGGCAAAATTTCAAAAGAAAATAGCGTGTCTTTCGCTTGGTTTAAATGTTCGATAACCTTCATGGTTCAAAAAATTCGTTTTCGTCGACAAAGATAATTTTTTCGTGAGATGTACAGTTAAGTTCTTCGGAGTTTCAAGCAATTAGGTTGGTAAAGATTCAGAGTTAAAAATGGGGTAATATATACGATTCATACCCTGGTAAGCATGTAGTGATTTTGAAAAGCATTATTAAATTGTTATTTCAGCTTATTTCTCAATGTTTATAGCTCTTTCGAGATGAATTTCTTGGCTATAAATGATCTTGATTTTACCGTTTAATCCACAAAAACTACAGTTCACTATAACCGATGTGTTAAAAAGTGTTGTAAATGAAATATAGGAAAGAAATGTGCGTTACCTTTGTATTACTCAAGGATGAGAAACAAGATAAATACTTTGGTATGATACTTGTAATTCTTACTTCGAGGTTAGTTTTCATAAGTAGTAGTAGTTTAGGTTGGAACAAGAGAGAGGCACCCGCTTCTCTCTTGTTGTTTTTGATCAAATCGTATCTCCCAAAGAAAATTTATAGAGTTTCATCGAATATTCCTTGTTTTTTCAAAAACATTTATTATATTCGTAATGCAAGGGGTTCTACTCTTGCTTATAGTAGTAGTAGTTAGTTTAGGTAGTGTGAAAAGGGACTAAGGTCTCTTTTCTGCTTTATAGACCTTTCGTATTCAGATTATAGGCTTAATGATTCCTTCAAATCGATCAATACTACTCCATTTACTCCTGTGTCTTTATAAACCAGTTTAAACGGCTCACCGCTGTCAGAAACGGTATAAATTCTATCTAGCTGACGGAAGAAGTATTCATTGAATTCGCTGAAAGGCATTTCGTTTTGTTTAATGGATGCAGGAATTTTCCCTCCCGGAACTACCACTAATTTCTCGTTGTTCGTGTTTACCGTGAACTGAACTCGTTCTTTGGGTTGAACATATTTACAATACATATAATCAGAATTCATATCGTCGAAAACAATTACCAATGCACTTTTTGAAGATTCGTTATAGAAGGTCCCTTTGTAATTGCCTTTTTTGGTTTCCAACTTCGATGTTTTTGGAAGCTGTGTGTGTTTGTTTCCGGCTGTTGAGAATTTAGTGGCAAACTGATCTTTCTGATGATTTGTCCAGTTACGGTAATAAGTCCAAAACAATCCCTGATTATTTGAATTGATCGTAATGAGCTGTGTTGGCGGTTCCTGATAAAACACGTTTTCCTGATGCTCAATGGTTCTAATTCCTTTGTTATTGTAGATCTTGATCAAGGAGTCAATTTCCAGGCGCTCAGCCTTGGTTAACTGCATAAACGAAGTTTCTTCCTGCAATTTTTTCTCATAAGGCGTAGCTTTCAACGAAATGAGCCAGGTAAGTCCAAATGTAATTGTTGCAATGATGGTAAAATAAACACTTAGGCGGAGCCAGGATATTTTACGTTTCTCGAATCGGATCTTATTGCTTCGAACGTCGGTATCCAGTTTATGAATTTCCTTTCTATGATCTTCATGTAAATCGAGCGTTTCGATCTTCCCTAAAATCGATTTTATGAGCCTGCCCGAAGCATGTTTATGGTGAATGATGGATATGAATGTTTCAACCCACATTGCTTTAATTCGATAGTGTCTGTGATTGAACGCATTTAACAACAACCAGAAATGCTCGTTCAACGAGTTAATGAAAGAGTTGTAAATTGCCTGATCTGTTGAATGTTTTTGAATTTCTGCAGCAAATTTCTCACGCTGACTATTCATCCAATATCCGACTTCATCCTGAATGAAATCCTGATGATCTTCATTAAGATTGACAGAAAAACTTACGATCCATAAAGCATGTTGAAAATCCTTAATCGACTCAACTTCGCGTTTAAGTTTCTGGTAAATAAGGTCAGAAACCAACTCCTGGTAACGACCGTATTGTGCGTGCTTTGAAATTCCGCTTTCGTCTCTATATGATTCCTTTAAAATACCGGAATCTAAATATCGTACTAAAATTCGCTGCTCCTTCAACCAACCAAAATAAACCGCCAATTCCGTATCTGAATATGAATTGAACGCTTTTGAGTGCATCAACAGATCAGTATTCATCCAACTTTCGTGCTGAACACCAATGGATTTAAGTTTAGTAGTAACGAATTCGATTGACATCGCGGCTTATTTTCCTTTTAATATTCCCAGCGCCTTTTGCATCTCTTTGTCGGCGGAAGCGATTACCAGATAGTAGCCATCTTCAATGAACAATTGCCGTGCAATTTCGGCTTTCAGAGCTGTACGAATCAATTCCTTGCTTTTTACAGCTTCTTTTTTGTTTATTGGCAAACTCAACTCTCTGGAAGCATAGCTCATCAATTTTTCTATTTCTGCATCGCTCGGTTTAAATTTCGTATTGAAATCTTGAATGGATTTCCATTTTGTGCGTTTGTTTGAAACAAAATCGAACGCAAACTGCGGAATTGCATTAGAGTAGCGAAGTTCCAAATAATACAATGTAGAGTTCGATGTATCCAGTGGAACGAAATAATCGGGCATAATTCCACCACCGCCATAAACAGTTCTTCCTTTAAGCGTTTTGTATCGTGGTGCATTTTTGAAAATAGATGAATCAATGGCGAAATATTCACCTGATCTTTCTCTTTCCTTATCGTCGTGATAATATTCTTTGTACCCGTTTTTAAACGAACGCTGAATACATCTGCCTGAAGGCGTGTAGTATCGTGCAATTGTTAAACGAATTGTACTTGCATCGCGAAGCGCAAAATCTTGCTGCACCAAACCTTTTCCAAATGAACGTCGGCCGATAATAGTTGCTCTATCGTTATCCTGCAATGCTCCTGCTACAATTTCACTTGCTGATGCGGAATTTTCGTTGATCAAAACCACCGTTGGCGTATTTTGAAGTAATCCCTTATCAGTAGATTTTGAAATGGAATTGGAAGCTTTTTTCGCTTTCACTTCAACAATATTCATTCCGCCCGGAAGAAATTCATCTACAATATTAACTGCCTCTTGCAGAATTCCACCTGGATTATCTCTAAGGTCGAAAATCAATTTTTTCATTCCGCGCGCTTGCAATTTTAGAACTGCGTCATGAAATTCACCACTACAATCGTCAGAGAATTGCTCTAAACGAATGAAACCGGTTTCACCATCGATCATTTCAGCACATGTAACTGCGGCAATTGGAATAACTCCTCTGATTAAAGCAAAATTGATCTTCTTTTTTCCTCTGAGAACAACCAAACTAACTTTTGTATTTGCTTTTCCTTTCAACAGTTTTGTTACCGTTTCGTTTTTCAGTTTTTTACCTGAAATTTTCTTGCCGTTAATTTGAACTATTTTGTCTCCCGACTTAATTCCTGAGCGGAAAGATGGTGAGTCGTTAATGACATTGGTAATACAAAGTGAATCTCTGATAATGGCAAAACGAATTCCGATTCCACCGAATTCACCTTCAATTTGTTCGTTTACAGCAGAAATGTCCTGCGCAGGAATGTAGTTGGAGTGTGGATCTAATTCGTGCAGCATGTCGTTGATCATGCTCGAATACAATTCGTCTTGTTTTACGTCATCAACATATTTTTGGTTGATGATATTGAGAATGTCCTGTGTTTTTTCTGCATACCCCATTGTGTTTTCAACGGGTACAGAGTTTGTGCGATTCAAAAGTGAACCTAAGAGCAAACCTATAACAAGGAATGCCATTAATAGGATGGGTTGTATAATATTTTTCTTCATATCAATCTTCTGTAAAAGGATTGGCAATATGCACTACTTCAACTCCGGCATCTCTTAAAAAATCGATTCCCGTTGTATCCTTGTATTCGTTAACGTATGCAACACGCTTAATACCAGCTTGTATTACCAACTTACTGCAGTCTTTGCAGGGTGATAAAGTTATGTAAAGAGTTGCATCATTACAATCGTTTGTTGAACGTGCCACTTTTAAAATAGCATTTGCTTCTGCGTGAAGCACGTACCAGTGGGTTTCACCACTAGTGTTTTCGCAGGAATTTTCAAATCCGGCTGGTGTTCCATTGTATCCGTCAGAAATGATGCGTCCGTCTCGGACAATGAGAGCTCCCACTTTTTTTCGTACACAATGAGATAATTCGGCCCAGGTATGAGCCATTCTTAAATATGCTTTATCGTAACGTAATTGTTTTGCGTTTGATGTCATTGTAAAATGTTCTTCTTGTTCAAGATCAATCTATGGTAAACTTGTAACCAACTCCTCGTATCGAATGAAAATACAAAGGATTTTTAGGGTCTTGCTCAAAGAGTTTTCTAAAGTTAAGTATATAATTATCGATGGTTCTACCCGTTGGAATTTGTTCTCCTGTCCAAAGCGAATCCAATAACGAATCTCTTGAAACAACTTGGTTTTTATGCTGAACAAAGTAATCGAGTAATTCAATTTCGCGTTTTGACAAAACGGTATTTTCACCGGTTTCAATATTTTCGACACTGTACGACCCGAAGTAAACACGATGTCCGCCAATATCAAAATAATCCTGTGTTTTTGAATTTCCCTGAATCATCAAGAGATTATTGATTCTTAGTAGCAATTCCTCTAAATCGAATGGTTTGGCAAGATAATCATTCGCTCCAAGCTTTAATCCGGCAATGCGATCGACTGTTGTTCCTTTGGCGGATAAAAAAAGAATTGGAATTTTTGAATGCTGTCTGTAAACTCTGCAAATTTCCATTCCACTTACTTCTGGCAGCATGAGATCAAGAACAACAATGGCATATTGATCAAGTCTATCTGCCATATCCAGCGCCACTTTCCCGTTATTTACAAGCGTAACTTTATAACCCTCTAACTCAAGGTTTAACTCTAGCATTTCTGCTATACTCGTCTCGTCTTCAACCACTAAAATGTGTTGTGTCATTGGCTTACTTTCAACTTGCGTTTTAATTTTCGGAAAATACCGTGTAATTTTGGAGTAAAACTATTTCAAAAATAACAACAATGCTAAGAAAACTGCTTTCTATCAGTTTGTTTTTAGGCTTTTTTCACTTGGTTGCGTTTACGCAGCAAACAACTCTACTCCAGAGAAATTTTCAATTGTTAAAGTCAACACCAACTATTTCGTTAGGAACTCCGAATATGGAGCAAATACATAATGAAGATGAGGAGAATGATAGAAACGGAATGCTCTACCGAATTGGTGTACACGGATCTACTAATATTTCAACGGAAAATAGTGGAGTTTGGACAACCGATCTAAACGGAAATAGTACATGGCAGCTGCACGTGAAATATGAAGGAGCAGAAGCTTTATCGTTCCTTTTTCAAACCTTTAAGATTTTTGGTTCAACAACAGTAGATGTTTTCGATAACAACGGAAATGCGTTGCATAAAACATTGACTTCTGCTGATGTACTTGATCATTTTCAACAGAATATGGCTTTGTGTTTTGGAGATGAAATGACACTTCAGATAAAAGTTCCATTTGGGTCAGTTAGACCCGAAATTCTAATTGATAGAATTGTCTACAATTACCGGTCGACTGGAAATCCGAACGTTCCAAAGATCAATGAATCTGAAGAGTGTGAGGTAAATGTTAACTGTTCTCCGGTTGGTGATAACTGGCAGGATGAGAAACGCGGTGTTGCCCGAATTTATGTTGTTGATACGCAAGGAGCAGGTTGGTGTACAGGTTCATTGGTAAACAATACTTCATTGAACTGTAAACCTTATTTCCTGACCGCAATGCACTGTGGTGTCAGTACTTCTGCTTCCAATTCAAATCAATGGCGTTTTTATTTCAGATATGAATCGCCGAATTGTAATAACCCATCATCTGCAGGAACATTAGACGATCATTACATTACTGGTTGTGTCCGATTGGCAAATTCAAATGATAACGGTGGTGATTCTGGCTCTGATTTCTTGTTGCTTCAACTGGGTTCTTTGGCCAACGAAGCAAATACCATTACCACTTTGAAATCAACTGACTTTAATGTTTACTGGAATGGCTGGGATGCCAATAACATAACTGTTTCTTCTTGTGTTGGGATTCATCATCCTGCTGGTGATATCAAGAAAATTTCTACTGGTGGAACAACGACTAGTGCTTCATGGGGTGGATCAGTTGCGAATACGCATTGGGCGTTAACATGGCAGACAAACAGTAATGGTTTTGGAGTAACGGAAGGGGGCTCTTCCGGTTCACCTTTGTTTAATTCAACAGGACGCTTAATTGGAACTTTGACAGGTGGTGGTTCAACCTGCGATCATCAGAACTATCAGGATGCTTATGGAAAAATGGCATTTCATTGGACATCCAACGGAACGCCATCCAATGAACAATTGAAAACCTATTTAGATCCAATAAATTCAGGAGCTGTAGTACTTAATGGTTCGAATAATCCTTGTACCGTCACAACGGTTGCTCCTGTGGCCGATTTTGTTGCCAATCCAACTACGGTAAGTATTGGTGGGACTTCCCAATTTACAGATCTTTCTACCAATTCACCAACAAACTGGACATGGGCAATTACGCCTGGAACCGGATGGAATTACAGTGGTGGAACGAATGCAAATTCTCAAAATCCGCAGGTAACATTCACCAATTCTGGTTTTTATACGGTTTCTCTTACGGCTTTAAATACAGCAGGAAGTGATGTTGAAACAAAAACGGAATACATCACTGTAACATTGGTAACTGCTCCATGCGCTGCGTCGAGTATTTCTTGTGAGGAATTTATTGCCAACATTACTACCGGAGGAATTAACAACAACACAACGTGTACGAATTACACTACATATCCGGGTTCATCGTTTACAAAAGGAGAAGAATACAATCTGTACTTTTTGCCGCAGGTAGGAGCAACTCCAGGAAATGCATTTTACGATGACGAATTTTCTGCCTGGATAGATTTTAATGGTGATTACGATTTTGATGATCAAGGCGAACAAATAGCGTACAGCATCGCTTCAGCTTCTGGGTTCACTAATAACTTTACGTTTACTGTTCCTTTATCTGCAACTGTTGGAAATGTATATATGCGCTGTCGTTTACATTATTCGGGAAGTGATATTGGTGATGGACCAATTCAACCTTGTGGAACATACAATTATGGCGAAGTAGAAGATTATATTATTAATCTAACGGCGCCGTCTTCAAGCAATATTTCATTGACTTGCGGAGGAATGCAAACCATTACTTCAAGCTCTGGTGGGACAACTGTTCCTAATGTTATGGACGATGCCACGGCTCAAACAAATTGTGCTTCTGGTGGGTTGACATTGTCACAGAGTCCCGTTGTTGGGGCGCCGTTGAGCA
>CAMLET010000106.1 GCA_946479125.1 uncultured Flavobacteriales bacterium | reverse complement strand
ACGCTCTTCAGATCTGGAACACAAACGGTGACTTACACTTATACCGATGGAAATAGCTGTTCTAATACTGCTTCAACTTCAGTATCAGTGAATACCGCACCAACTGTTACGCATAGCCCAATTTCAGGAGTTTGTGATAACTCTGGAATGCTGGCATTGACAGGTGGAAGTCCGGCTGGCGGAACATACAGCGGAACTGGTGTTTCAGGAGGAAACTTCGACCCAATGGCTGGTTCACAAACAGTAATTTATACTTACACAGATGGAAACGGATGTACTAATGCTACCTCAGCTGCAATTACTGTGAATAATGCACCTACAGTGACTCAAAATGCATTTACTGCAGTTTGTATGGATGCGTCTGACGTAACACTTACAGGTGGATCTCCAGCTGGTGGAACATATACTGGAACAGGTGTTACTAGTGGAATGTTTGATCCTTCAGCTGGAACGCAAACACTTACTTACACTTACACAGATGGGAACGGATGTATGAACACAGATACGGAATCTTTCCCTGTGAATCCACTTCCTACAGTTTCTTTAGCAATTGCAACTGACGAATTATGTGTTTACAATAACGCGATTACACTTTCTGGTGGTTCTCCAGCTGGTGGTTCGTATTCAGGGAATGGTGTTACTGCAGGAAGCGTTAATCCGGCAACTGCTGGACTTGGTTTATCAACTATCACTTACACTTACACAGATGGAAATGGATGTGACAATACAGCAACAGATGCAATAAACGTTGATCAGTGTTTAGGTGTTGAAGACATTTCAAACGTAAACATTACGGTTTCGCCAAATCCAAGTGCCGGAGTTTTTGTTGTTAATGGAGTTGATTTAACTCAATTGAAGAATTTAACTGTTCAGGATATGAACGGAAGAATTGTGAAATCAAAAATTCAGACAGTTGATACAAAAAACTTCTCGGTTTCATTAGAAGGTGAAAGTACAGGTGTTTATTTACTATCAGGAGAATACAACAACCAAATCGTTTCTATTCGATTGGTTAAAAACTAATAGAGCTAAACAAACAGAAAAAGGCTGTCCTGTTTATTCGGGATGGCCTTTTTTTTATTTGAGAACCGCTATTTTTACATTTGAATTCAACCGGTATGCATTTTTTTTTCATTCTCAGACAACCCTTTGTTTTTGACATAAGTAACTAGGTCAAATACATTTTGCAAAGTGTTCGTCAAAACTTAATTTTTAAAGAATGAAAAAATCAGCTTTAGTAGGGCTTTTGGGACTTTGTATATGGTCAACCACCCTTCAATCATGTAATAAAGACAATCCTTCACCAAACGGGTGCAACGACAACGATTCAACTTACGTTGATAGTACAGGAAATGGAGATTACAATGGTCCAACTTGTGGTGATTCCACAGATTACAACGGACCAACTTGTGGCGATTCAACTGACTGGAACGACAATGGTGGAAGTTCAGACTCTACCGATTGGAACGGTGGTAATCCGGGAGATTCATTACCTGATTAAACAACGAATATTTGGCAATTTCTGAAGACATATGTATACAATTCAAAAAAGGTGATAAAAAAGCCTTTGATGAAATTTACTCCGCCTTTTCAGGTGCGATGTATGGGATATGTCTTCGATATTCCAGATGTGCCGACGATGCTCAGGACATTTTACAGGAAAGCTTTATCAAGATTTACAACAACGCGAATCAATATTCATTAGATAAACCGTTGGCGGCCTGGATAAAAACCATTGTAATCAATACTGCGTTAACGTATATCAAGAAAAATTACCGCTTCGAATTGCATGAAGAGGACAGTTATTTTGATGAACAAGTTGAGCATGATCTGGAATTCGACGATCAGGAAACGCTAAAAAAAATGCTGCTGATGTTCTTGAACAAGCTTCCCGATGGATATAGAACGGTTTTTAACTTGTTCGTTCTGGAAAACTTGACACACAAGGAAATTGCCGAATACTTGGGCATTTCCGAAAACACCAGTAAAACCCAATTTTTTAAAGCCAAAAAGCAAATCCAGCAATGGGTTGCAGAGGTGAACATTAAATCTGAAATAGCATGAAAGACTTGAAAAACATAGAAGATCTTTTCAAGGAGTCTTTCAATGACTTTGAAATTACTCCTCCCGCTTCGGTTAAAGCAGCGGTGGATAAAGCCATTCATAAAAGAGGTCGTGGAATGTGGTGGTTGCCGGTTGTAGCAATATTGCTGGCGATCATTCCATTTGCTTACTACTTTACTTCTAATTCTAAAATTGAAACGGAGAAGCATCCAAACAACTCCATCTCAATGAATAATTCCAGTAATGATCATTCGAACGCAACTAATTCAATGGATTCACAAAACGATTCAAGAGTTACAGTGCTCGACTCACATCAGAGAACAGGAAAAACAGAAGTTAAAAGGAATAAGAAACTACTAAGCTCTGATTCTAAGAATGAAAGTAAAGTTCATACTTCGTCCGCCCAAAGCGAATCAGTAAAGCAACAAAAGTCATCAGGAAAAACTCTCATAACGAAAAAGTCTTCGTCAACGAAAACAAGATCTCTTACTTCGAAAACAAACAAAAAAGGTAAGACGCAAGCAAACAGCAAACACAAAAACGGAACTAAACCGACCAACACGAAAAAGAATCAGCGGAATAAAGCCAATTCAAAGCAGAAGCAGAAAAATAGCTTGACCGCTCCTTCTTCGAATGACATGAGCGGTAATGATCCTGAAATTAATCCTACTGAAAATTATGGTGAAGGAACAGGACCATTAGCTGATGGAATTGCAGATGACAAAAATCCAAAATCAGATAGCACCACTGCAGCTAATACTGTTACCCAAAACAAAGCGTCAGACGATTCAAGTGACAAGCCTTCACTTCCAGCAGCGTCAAACGGTAACGGCGGTAAACCCAAACCGAATGACACAGATAAAAACTGGTACGCTTCTGTTTACGTGGGACCACAATTTGATCTTTCGAGAAGTGAAAATAAAGATGATGCAACCCTGAAAACGAAACCTGGTTTCAGATATTCTGCTGAAATCAACCGAACAATTTTCTCAGGTTATGGTTTAACTTCCGGTATCACTTATCATAAAACAGAAGATCAATACAATACCTACCAGTTTGATTCTATCTATGTTTATACGGATACAATTCCCCAATATGGGGAACCAAACTTTCCAGATTCCATTACTGGATATGAATACGTTGATATTTATCAAACAGATACGTTGAACGGTCCATCACAAGACAACATTACGTTATCAAGCATTATTATTCCGCTTTACATCACCAAACAATTTGATTTGGGGAACAACTGGGGAGTTCTAATAAACGCTGGTGCAACTTACCGAATGACAAAAGTAACCCCGAAAAATGGTCCGTTATCATCATCCGAAATTCTAACGAATAGAAATAGTCTTATTATTTCAGGTCGCGTTCATGCCACTTACAAATGGAATAGCTGGATGTTCAGTATGGGATTAAATGCTGGATATTATGTGAAGCCACCAATGGAATATCCGAATATCAAAACATCAAGATCTTATCTTACACCTGAGATTGGAATTCATTTCCTTTTCTAGGATTTCTTCATGTTCCTTGGGTGATAACTCAAAATTGTTTCCCGCAAATAACGCTGATCCAAATGCGTATAGATTTCCGTTGTGGTAATGCTTTCATGTCCGAGCATTTCCTGAATTGCACGTAAATTCGCTCCACCTTCAATGAGATGTGTTGCAAATGAATGTCGGAATGTATGCGGACTAATCGTTTTATTAATTCCCGCAACATCAGCAAGTTGTTTCACAATGGTAAAAATCATTACTCGGGTTAACTTCGCTCCTCTCCTGTTGAGAAAAATATAAGCTTCGTTTCCTTTTTTTATCAATAAATCTGCTCTGTCGTGTTCCACATACGCAGAAATTTCATCCTCAACCGTTGGACTAACCGGAACCAAACGCTCCTTGTTCCCTTTTCCAATAACACGAATGAATCCTTCCTTGAAAAAACAATCTTCAAAACGCAGGTTTACCAACTCACTAACACGAAGTCCGCAACTGTAGAGCGTTTCCAAAATAGCCACATTACGCTGACCTTCTGCTTTTGAAAGATCCACAGCATTGATCATTGCTTCAATTTCCTCCAAAGTCATGACCTCCGGGAGCTTCATTCCAATTTTCGGCATTTCCAACCCTTCTGAAGGATCATCTTTCCTTGCGTCTTCCAATAATAGAAAATCGAAGAACTGCTTCCAACCACTGATGATGCGGGCTTGTGAGCGTGCACTTAGTCCCAGATCAAACAATTGTGCTACAAAATTCTTCAAATGTCCGGTTTGAATGTGCTCAGGAGTCAAGCCATAAGGTTCACTCAAATCCTTCAATTTCTGAACATCGCGCTCATAGGCAGAAATAGAGTTCTCAGAAAGGCTTCTTTCTATTTTCAGGTAATGAACAAATTGCTTAATATAGCGTTCCCAAACTTGCACGTATGCGTATTTTAATTCTTAATGGTCCGAATTTAAATCTTTTAGGAACACGTGAACCTGAAATTTACGGAAACCGCACGTTTTTTGACTATTTCAAGGAACTTCAAAAAGAATTTGGTGAAGAACTGGAATACCTGCAAAGCAATGTGGAAGGCGAGATCATCAATGCGCTTCACAACTCAAAACACGAAGGAATCATTTTAAACGCAGGTGGTTACACGCATACAAGTGTGGCTATTCGTGATGCGATTGCAGGAATAAATATTCCGGTTGTGGAAGTTCACATCAGCAACTTGGCTAAACGTGAGGAATTTCGTCATAACTCTTTGATTACAGCTGTTTGTGCTGGGTCCATTATGGGATTTGGGATGGATGGATATAAGCTGGGGTTGCAGTTTTTTAAGGGGAAAGTGCGGGGTAAGATTGGGTATTGATTTCTGCCTCAGCGGGCTCGGCACCACGAAGGCTCAAAGGTAGAATTTAAGGCGTCTCGCTTCGCTCGTCGACTTACTTGACTTTTGAAGGAAGGGATACGAAGATGAGTTGTTAAAACCTTATTTCTTTCTTTTCATCTTTATGTTGACTCAACTCATCCGCGCGAATTTTAAGCTGATTAATTTCTCCATTTTTGAACTCTTTCATAAACAGAATTAATGATGAATTATTAATTGATCTTCCAAGACCAAGAGTTATCAATTCATTTATACTATCATTATTTGTGTATACCTGATAATAATCACGCCAAGTTTCACTTTCCATATAGATAACTCCAAGACTATCCATAGCTACAGCAACAAAATCTCCATCAACAGCTACTGGTTCAGCCTCCTTATAAAAGGTGAGTTTATGCCAAACTCCATTATACTCAAAACCTTTCGTTGTTATTATTTCCCATTTTGGATCTATTTCAACCTTTTTAGTTAAATCCTTTATATCCCGTAAATCCCCCATTCCATCATATTGATATTTATAAATCATCAATTTCTCTTCAGATTTTTGCTCTTCACAATTCCCAAACGGTACAAAATGCATTAATACAACCGTTACAATTGCTGGTAATGACTGAACGAAGAAGATTTTCTTATCTGCGGTAAAAGCACCGTAAACACCGGCAACAATTACACAGCCTAAAAAGAATAAACGCACATGAAATTGCCATTGTGGATTACAAATGAAGAACGACCAAATTAATCCTGCAGCAAGGAAACCGTTATACAATCCCTGATTTGCAGCTAAAGCTTTGGTTTTAGGAAACAAGTCTTTGTCGAAATTCTTGAAGGTTTTTGGTCCGCGGGTTGTCCAGGCAAACATCTCTAACCACATAACATAAAGGTGGAATACTGTGACCAGACCGACTAAAATTTGAACTGCGATTTGCATAATTTTCGTTTAGATTAAAGGTAACTTTTTTCGATTGAGAATGGAAAATTGAGAATGGAAAAGAATCAAAACCTGTTAAATGATAATTGAAAGAATGAAATACAAACTTTTCAATTCTACATTTTCAATTTTCAATTAATTAACTTTGTGTATGCGTTTCGATATTCTCACGATTTTACCCGAATTACTTGAAGGACCTTTTTCTGTTTCTATGATGAAGCGGGCTCAGGATCGTGGTCATTTGGAAGTTCACATTCACAATATCCGAGATTATTCGACCAATAAGCACAAAAATGTTGACGATTACCAATATGGTGGTGGTGCCGGAATGGTAATGGCGATAGAGCCGATTGCAACACTTATTGAGAAGTTAAAAGCGGAACGCAACTACGACGAAATCATTTTTATGACTCCCGACGGAGAAGTTCTGGAACAACGTCATGCCAATGCCTGGAGTTTACAGGAAAACATTATGATCTTGTGCGGACACTACAAAGGTGTTGACGAACGTATACGCGAGCATTACATTACCAAAGAAATTTCGATTGGTTCTTACGTTTTGACTGGCGGAGAATTAGCCGCAGCAGTTTTGGTGGATAGCATCAGCAGATTGATTCCTGGTGTAATGAACGACGAAACTTCGGCGCTAACTGATAGTTTTCAAGATGATTTACTTTCACCTCCAGTTTATACACGTCCGCCGGAATTTAATGGATGGAAAGTTCCTGATGTTTTAATTTCTGGTGATTTTGGAAAGATTGAACAATGGCGCGAACAACAGGCTTTGGAACGCACTAAAACACGTCGACCAGATCTTTATAAGAAGTTCATGGGTGAATAAAATGGCGCTTTCCGCCGTGGCGGACTCAGCGACCATTTTCTTAAATTAAATTGCGGCTCCGGAGTCTCATACTTATGAGAGAAAACAGACTTGAAACTCCAAAGCCACAATTTACGCTATCACTTTACTCAAAACAATTTCTTCTATTTACTTTCAACCACATGCTCTTTTGGTTTTCTAATCGATTCCTGTAAACGGTTCATTTGATGTCTCATCACCAGCCTTTCCCGTCTAATTCTATTCGTTGAAAGGGTTGATTTCACGTAATCGTAAACAATGACACCGGCCATTGCTATTGAAACCAAATAGAACACTTGAAACTGGAAGTAATGGATCACCAAACCGGAAACTACTCCTCCGAACAAATACGAGAACAGAATGGAAACCATCAATTTCGTTTTCTCAACTACAGCTTGATTTTCCCTGTACTTTTTCTTTGTTAACATGGAAAGATGTAAAGCCAAATCGGTAGTCAAACCGGTTAAATGCGTTGTCTTCACCTGAAAATTTGACAAGCTCGCTGTTAAACCGTTTTGAAGTCCCATGGAGAACAAAAGCACTGAAACCAAAATTTCAGTTTCCGTCAACGTTTCCTGATAAAAGAACTGTCCATAGATTCCAACTCCAAGAAAACACAAGATTTCCAACACCATTGGAATACTGTGCGACAAAAATGCATTCTTCTTGTTCGCATTAATTACCAAAAAATTAGACAAGAAACTTCCTCCGAAAAAAAGAAGAATCCAGAACAGCACAATCAGCATCTGGAACCATTTTCCATCAGCAATTTCCTGTGCCAATACAGCGAAATGTCCTGTTAAATTCGACGTAAAAGAATAAAACAAAATTACCGAAGCCACATTCACCATTCCGGCAATGATTGCGGTGAAAATCCCTAACTTCAAATTATCACTAAACGTTCTGCTATTGCTATATCTACGTAACATATTATCCTGTTTTTTTCAATGTAATTTTCACTATTCCGCGAGCGTGAACATCGGTTTCAAAATGTAAAACCAATTCATTCTTCTTCAACGACTCTACAGAATACACTTCATGCGTTCCATCCGGATTTTCCAACATCAGAATTCGTCCTCTGTCTTTCATGATCCATTTTGCGAAATGCTCCTTCCCCGTTCTTTCATGAAGCTTGATCTTCTTACTCGCGCTGAACGTCCAGTTTTCGAACTGATGAACTACCAAATGATTCGCTATCGATTCACGTTCTTCGCTTCCAATTTCCTGCTTCACTTTCTGGTTGTCATTGTTTCTGTCGTAAACCCAGGAAACTTCTTTCCACTCGCCCAAAATGGCTTTCTCAGGATAGTAAGAATGACTGAAAACGTAGTAACCAAAAGTGCTTAATCCGCTCACAATCAATAAAACCGATATGATCAAACGTGTTTTCATGAGAAAGCGCTTTTGTAAACCATTCGACCATCCGAAATAGTTGAATCCTGATTACTGGACAAAAACTGCTTGGCGATCTTACACTTCTCTAAAAAGGGAAGAACATCCATGCTTTGTCTGTGCGACCAATTAAATTGAAAGTCATTTGGAATTAGAACCTTGTCCACTTTTATTGTCTCCAGATAATCATTGAACGAACTTTGCGTAAATCCGGCAAAGAAATCGACCTGGATGTTTTTCACTTTTGAACCCAGTTCATCTTCCAGGAGCGCAATCTGTTTCATAAAATCACGACCAGCTATTGCCAGTTTTAAATCTGATTTATCGAAGAACAAGAGTTCTGAAATCGAATTCGAAGGATAAATGCCATGCAGCAAAACCACCTGCAATTCATTTTCAGACTGAAACTGTAAAATGGAGCGTAAATGATCTATTGAAGTTAACTTCAGATCTGACGGTATCACGATTTTTGTTCCCATAATAATTTCTTTTAAGCGAAATTACCATGAGGGTCTTAGCATGAAATAAGAGCGAGATTAGAACGGGATTAGAATTTCATCTCGACTCCGCTCGATGACCAAAAATTAACGTTTCTTGTGGCTAGTTTCGTTGCTTCCCACAAATGCGCAAATGACAATTAGACGTGTTATCAGTCACCTACCGGCTGACTGAATATCTACACATTATATTTGCGTACTTAGCGGGAAATACTAAACTTACTTCAGCGGTAAGTAGAACGAAACCAATGTACCGCTATTCTCTTCTGATTGAACCAGAATTTTTCCTTTATGCAAACGCAAAATGTTTCTGGTAAGCGGTAAACCAATTCCGTAACCTTCAAACGAAGAA
>CAMLET010000105.1 GCA_946479125.1 uncultured Flavobacteriales bacterium | reverse complement strand
ATGGACATTCAAGTCATTCCGCGGTTGTTTTCTCTATTGTTAACCAGTACGTTGATGGTGGAGTAGAATATGGAATGTGGAGAAATGATCAGTTTTCAACTACTATTGACAGCGATTATTACACAGATTATTTCCAATATTTAGACGCAACTCGTTCTACTTACGAAATACAGCAATTGATTTATTTCCTTGATAAAGTAACAATCAAAGATGATTTTGATCGCTTGTTCTATGACAGAATCAAAATGGAATCCAATCGTTTGTACGACATGTTGGGAACAAAGTACTTGCGTAGAGACGATTTGAAATCGGCATTCTCGGCAGTTTCACAGGTTAATGATACGCTTTGGAATTCTTCCAGCTACGAGTATAAGCGTTATTTAAGCGAAGATCCGTTCAACAATGATTTCTATTGGAAAACAGATTACCGTCATAAAAAGGAATTAGGAAGATCATATACAAAACCGGAGTTGTTGAAAGAATTGATGTCGTTGATCGACGAAGTAAACACCTCGACAGGAAACAAGAAAGCAAAAGCGGCTTACAAAGTAGCGAACTGTTATAGAAACATGACTTACTACGGAAATGCGTGGATGATGAGAAGGTATTTCTGGAGTGCGTACCCGAGTCAGGTTGGCTTTGATGACGACGAAGAATACTATGCTTGTAAAAATGCACAGAAGTACTACAAGATTGCTGCAGAAAGTGCAACAACAAAGGAGTTCAAAGTAGTTGCTTTAAACATGCAGGGGAAATGTAAGCAGTACGAAATGATTCGCGATCTGGACCAATTCTATGTTTCTGAAGAGGATGTGCAAAAATTAGATAAACTGAATCCTGTTTACAAACAGATCAACAAACAGTATTCTGATTACGGTTATACTATTGGTTCATGTTCAGGATACAATACCTTGTTTAAGAGCATCGATTAAATTTCCTTTTACGTAAAGTATGAAAACAGGAATTGTTTTTGCGCTGATTACTGCCGGATTTGTGATATACGGACTTCGGGATAACAATTATCCTAAAAGCAATCGATTCTGTGGAGTAAAAGATGAAGAAAAGGTTAGGGGAACTTGTGGGACGGAATCTGGTTTTGGTGAAAAGGTACCAATTGTCTTTAAAGCAAAATGTTCAACCTGTCATATGAAGTACAAAGACGCAACTGGACCAAAACTTCTTAGTATAGAACAGTGGATGCCTGATTCTAATTACTTTGAGCAGTTTGTTCGAAATCAAAAGCGCTTGTTGCAGCAGAAAGATAAATACACGATTGCAATCACAGAATCAAGAGTGACAGATTTCATTCATGAATTCAAGGAAATTACTCCTTCAGAAATGGGTGAAATTCGAACATATCTCAAACATTGATCAAACAAAAAAGTCGGCTCAAATTGATGAACCGACTTTTTTTATGCTTTGTTTCTAATTAATGCTGCTGCATGTTTTCTTCTTCTTCCGGATCGTAAGGGAATAATTTCTCAGCATCTTTGATGTTTTGCAAATGGTCTAACAAATCTTCCAATTGAGAAATCGTTAACTGCTTAGCAATGATTTTCTTGTTCTTATCCAATAAGAAAATACGTGGTGTAGCAAAGATATCGTACGTTTTGTGGTAGTTCAAAGAATTCAAATCTGTTTTTCCTGAGCGAACAAGTGGTCCGGCATCTATACTTACAGCTTCAAACAATTTCTTTGTCAAACCAACATTAATAAATGTCAATCCTTGATCTTTAATGTACTTCTTCCATTTTTCGAAATCCTCACCAGTTGCTTTACCAACTGCAAAGATCTCTACATTTCTCGCTTTTAACTTTTTAGCGTACAACTCCTGAAGTTTTGGTGTTGTTTTTTTACAATGTCCACATTCCGGATCCCAGAAGTAAAGAATGGTGTATTCGTTTTTCAATGAGTAGAAATCTCTCCATCTACCATCCATGTCTGTTGTGTCAGGAAGTGTAATGTTTGGAGGAATAGCACCTTTAACTAATTGGATCTTAATATCAAGGTCTTCACACGCCTTTGTTAGTTTATCTTCGGTCATCCAAAATGCAGGACTTTTCCCATTTGCATCTCTTGTACAGTAGAAATTCTTCAACATGTACAAGTAAACCTTATCCATTCCCATTACATTCGATTTCCCGAATTCGTTGGTAATATGGTCAACACAGAACTTGAACATTTCTGAACCTTTAGTTAAGCTGTTACACAATGGTAAAGCGTAAGCCAAAATGGTATCAGGATCCTGAAGGATCATTGTTTTTCCTAGGTATTGGTCTAATTTGTTTTCAAAGATATTAGTGTTAACCAAACCATCGTATTTCAAATCTGTGTTATCCCAAAAGTGCTTTTTGAAATATTTGAAAACGTAATTTGAATCGGTTATAATACCTTTTTCATTTTTAGGAGCTTCCGGCAAAATAATATCCATTGACATTTTCACCATTTTACCCGTAAACGTATTTGGGTTTTCTGCAATCAGCTTGTTCTGATAAGCTAAAACTTCTTTTGAAATTCCTTCTAACTCTGTGTTTTTCGTCTTGTAAGCTTCAGATGTTTTATCCATCTTCTTCAATTCCTCCTGCAATTTCATGGCCTTTGTTCTTTGAGACCCTAAGTATTGAATGTAAGGGAAAAAAAGTTTGTTTTCAACACTTTTCTTTACAACCATTGTTGCTACAAAATCTGGTGATTTTGTTTCCAGGCTAACTTCTTCTTTGTTGTAGATGAATTCGAAAAATTTCTGACCCGGAAAGATAACAGCGAGCATTCCCGGTTTCAAATCCGGTTTTGCCGTAAACTCTACAATTCCGTTTTTAATAACTGCTGTATCTTCGTAAAACAAACGCTTTCCCCAATATTTAGCAAGGAAAACAGTGGTGTCTTTCGCTCCTTCTACTTTAAACTTCATTTTCTGAGAATAAGCATTGAAGCTTACAGAAATTAAGGCTAGAATCAATGAACTCTTAAAGATGTTTTTCATGGTTTGTGTTTTATCCTTTTTAATAACGTCGACAAAGTGCAAAGGTAATTCCTTTAACAAAATATTAACCGTTGTTTGCGTTTGAAATGCCTCTTTTAGCACTTACATAACTTGTGATTGCGAATATACCATAAGCTAGCAAAAGCGCTGATATACTCATCAAAGTAAAATTGGTTCCGATATACAATCCGCCTTCTACAAACACGCCATCTAAGTAATATTTTAATAGCGCGAAATCTACCAGACTGAGTACGGCAACAATTCCGAATACTTTGGTAAAATAAATGAAGAACTGCCTGATCAGTACTTTCGGATGATATCCTAAGCGTAAAAGTGTTCTTACTTCATATGCGTTTCTCGTAATCAGCAATTGTAAGTATTGAATAAGCACCAAAACGCTTAGTAAAACTGCAATTACAGAAATAACAAGTACAACTAAGATCAATGTACTTACAATACTTTTTAGTCGACCGATAACGGCTTGCGATTTTTTGGACTCGTAATGACGATTTTTCATCATTTCTTCGATCAAACCAAAGCTGCTTTCTTCACCTGAGATCATCACCTGAGTAATTTTCATAGGTTCTGATTTTCCATAGCGTTCGTTCGCCCATTGCATAAATGATTCCGGAACAAGCATAGAGCTGATTTCATTCGTAAATCCTACAATACGAACGTTCATCCATTCTTTCAACGTATCGTTTTGAAGTGTGAATTTGAAACCAACACTCATGGCAATCTCGTCGCTGATCTGTGGAATGTCGTTGGCACTTGCGTAAGTATTTAGCATCACCAGAAATTCACGTGGCATAATTAGAGGAACAATTGAATCACCTGGTTTCCATTCCCATTTATCCGTTTTCACATCGATGAATTCTTTGTTTACCGTTTGAATGAAAACGTTTGAACGGAAGCGTGGAAGTGAAGGGTCAGCAGTCTCGAAAGAAACGTCAAAGTTGTTTGAAATAACCGGTCGAGCATCTAAAACGCCTGGTTCTTGTTTCAATTGTTCAATTTCACGTTCCGTAAATTCGGTCTTCGCAAGCATCAATGTATTTGCATTCGACACCTTTTTACCGACGATAATTGTATTTGGACCAAGAACATCAGCTCCTTCACCAAACTCGTTTACCTGAATGAGATAATGAATGGAAGTAATAAGGAAACTCATTCCTAAAAATGCACCGCCAACTGCAATGTATAATTGCTTGCGATCCTGAAATCTGAATAATAATTGCTTTAACATGACTCAGAGTTTAAGTTCGTAATCGTAAGCGAAACGGTTGTCGTCATCAAGAGATGTTAATACGAAACCAGCATTTTGTTTGTCACATTCTTTTGCAATTACGTCTAAACATTTCACGCTGTTGTTTTCATCCAGGTGCGAAAAAGGT
Organism: uncultured Flavobacteriales bacterium; assembly: GCA_946479125.1. The sequence goes on along the minus strand of CAMLET010000105.1, from coordinate 4,593 downwards.
TCATCCAAAATAATCCAGCTGAAAGGTTGGCATAAAGCGCGAACAATTGCAACACGTTGTTGTTGTCCCATCGACAATAATCCACAACGTTCGTTCCATTTGAAATCGATTCCAAAAAGATCAATTAAAGCTCTGATTTCTGCTTCAGATTTGAAATCGGTAAGTGAATTCTTCAGCAATAAATTCTCTTTTACCGTTAAATTCGGGAAGAGTTGTAAATCCTGAAAAACAGTTGAGATCTCTCTTTGACGGATAAGAACCCATTCGTCTACCGAAAGTGTTTTGATGTCCTGATCGTTATAACGAATCACTCCATCATAGTCAGAACGAACTCCAAAAACCGTCATTGAGAAAGTTGATTTTCCTTTTCCGCTTGATGCATTCAGAAGAATCTTTTTACCAGATTTCAGATGTGTATAATTTCCCCAAATACTATCACTTGCGTGAGTGATTGAAGCGAGTGGGTGAGGCATTACGTTTTCAAAATAAATATCCATCGTTATTTAATTCTAAATTTTAAAGTGCAAAATTCTAAAGGAAATTCTTTAAAATTAATACTCGATGTGGGTGCTTTCAATTATCATTCCAAATCTTTAGATGATTCATTTTCAAGTACCTGAATTACGTCTAAAAATAGGTTATTGGATCGCTGTGGAAATAATGCAATTGAGTTTTCGTTTTTTCGAATCCATGTCATTTGTCGTTTGGCGTAGTTTCGTGTATGCTGTTTGATCTTGTCTATAGCGAATTCAAGTGTACAATTGCCATCTATAAAATCGAAGAGTTCTTTGTAGCCAACTGTTTGTAAACTACTGATATGACGAAATTGATTCAAACTCATTACTTCATCCAATAATCCTGCTTCCATCATCAAATCTACTCTACGATTGATTCGCTCATAAAGAATATCTCGTTCGTGATCAATATGAAAATACTTACAAGTGAAATTTCTTTTGTTGTTGAAATTGTTTCTCAGTGACGAAAAGGTGTTTCCGGTACTTCGTATTACTTCCAGTGCACGAATAATTCTGTGGCTGTTCTGTTTGTCGACTTTCTCATAGTATTTCGGATCTTTCTCGTGAAGTTCAACAAGTAAAACTTCCAGTCCTTTTTCTTCCAGTTCCAATCGAAGTTGCTGTTGAATTTCTTCGTTTATCGGAACTTCGTCCAAACCTTTGCAAAGCGCATCTACAAACATTCCGGAGCCTCCAACCAAGATAATCTTTTCGTAATGAGCTAATTTGTTTTCAAGTAGAGAAATAGCTTCCTGCTCAAAGCTTCCGGCAGTAACAGGGTTATGAATAGAATGTGAATCGATGAAATAGTGAGGAATTCCCTGCATTTCTTCCTTGCTTGGTTTCGCAGTTCCAATCGACATTTCTTTGTAAAACTGTCGGGAATCTGCTGAAATAACAACCGTATTGAAATGTTGGGCTAATTCTACAGCCAAAGCTGTTTTCCCACTGGCTGTTGGACCTTGTATCACTATAATCTCTTGCACGATTAAAGATAAGTCAAAAATCACACTTCGACAGGATCAGTGTATAAAAAGGCAAAAACTTATAAAAGTCCTTTGTCTTAAGTCTTTTGTCTCTAGTCTATTTTGCCAGGGTTTTGTACAACTCGTATCGCTCTAATACTTTCTGAACGTAATGATATGTATGTCGACCACGATAGGAACCGCTTTTTACAACAGGATCGCCGTAGTACTCTCGTTTACCAAGGTTGAGAACGATGTTCGCCACGTTGTTTTCCCACAAGTTTGGATTCATTCCTTTTTTCTGTGCCAGACGACGTGCGTCCTGAATATGTCCTGTTCCTGCGTTGTAAGTTGCCAAAATGAACTTGTTACGTTCTGGTCCGGCTGGAATATTGCTGTACAAATTGTTCAGTTTTGCCACGAATTTCATTCCTCCTTTAATCTGAGTTTCTGGAGGAGAACTTGGATAAACATCATAGTTTGGTCCTGTTCCGGGCATAAACTGCATTAAACCGTATGAACCACCAAAAGCCCGGGCATTCGGATCGAAACCACTTTCATGATAGATAATTGCAGCAACCAAACGCCAATCTACATTATATCGAACAGCCTCTGCTCTCAGAACAGCATCATATGGTGAAATTGCTCCGCGTTTACTACTGAAATTTTCGTTTTGGTAATTCGAAATTTGATTGGTTTGCTCGAAATACTTGCGTTTAATGAAGGAGTACATTTCTTTCTGCATGAACTTCTTCAACCATTTGTCTAAACGTCTTTTTAATAAAGGAGCTTTCTTTGGTAAACCAAATGCAATGTTTTGTTTGAAGGAAATAGCAAGCGATGCATCGATATTATCGTAATAACGTTCATTGATCAATGCAATGTTCTTCTCCGCAATTGTGTAGTCGATTTGTCCATCAGCAACTAATTCTATTAATTCTTCAACTCCTTGATAACCTTGAGTTGGCTTAATGAAAATAGTATCACCAATTTCATTTTGAAGATTCATTAATCGGTTGTAGTAACATGAACCCGGCCAAACACAGATTTTCTTCTGAGCTAGTTGAATTGGGTCGTGAATAAGTGCAGCCGGAGCATCATCGCCAGTTTTTACTTTTCGCTGAATAAGTACCTGATTTGTTTGAAAGTAGGGCGCAGAGAAAGAAACTATATCTTGTCTATCGCGCGTTACAGCATAATTACAGGCCAAAATATCTCCTTCACCATTATTCAACTGCTCGTTCATTTTGTCGAGGTCGTTGATGATCTTAACGTCGAGGGGAATTCCTAAGTCTTCAGCAAATTCTCTGAGAATTTCATATTCGAATCCCATTTTCTTGCCTTTATAAATAAAGAAAGAAGTAGAAGCATTTTCGGCAAGAATAGTCAGTTTACCTCGTTTAAGAATTGCGGGAAGATCCTGGTCGTTTGTTACAAGCGGGTTCTTTCTTTCGTCTTCGTGTTCAGTATTGCGGATAAGAAAATATCCGCCCATAGCACAGACGAGTAGGGTAATTAGACCAAGGAGAAGTAACTTTTTCCGCTTCATAGGGATGGGAAAGTTACAACTTTATTCCTAAATGGTAGGTCTTGAAATGTTCATTTGCATCTGTCATATATTCATTGAAGACTTGAGTGATAGCGGTTTCATGTTTTTTGAAAACAGATAATCCATTTTTTAGTTCGTTGTCGAAACTGATTCTCCGACTAACACCATTACACATTTTATCTAACCCGAATTCCAGTTTATAGGAGTTCATCCATTTCATTTCACAGAGTTTGTCAATGAAGAAATTGAAATCGTCGCTATAAAATTCCTTGTCGATCTTATTTAGGTTGGAATGAATATCATCCAGAAAACCCTCAATAGGCTTGGAGTGCCAATGATTCCAGTTTTTGGCGAGTAAATGATCGAAATAGAGATCAATTGCAACACCAGCGATTTTTGGTAAATCAGGACGAATAAGCCGAATGAGTTCCATCACTTTTGGATGATGATCAATGTAGTTGTCGATTTCTCTGTGTAAGCGAACTCCGGTTTGAATGAACTCGGGATATTTTTCTAAATGCGAACCTTTTACGCTATCGCCATACAAATTGGCTTTTGCCAAACGTAAATCGCCTTTCGAAAAATAGATGTGTCCTAGATAATTCAATGCTTTCGTAATTCTGATGTTGAAGATATGAAATAGCTGTCAAGAATAGCTTATTTAGTCTTAATCTTAATTGTGTGTTTTTTAACAGTTTGATAAATTTTTAGTATGTTGATAAATTAACAAAACGTTAGAATAATTAATTTTCTATTGGTTTGGGAGATATATTTGCGCCAAACTATTAATTATGAAAAAACTCCTACTCCTGCTGAGTTTGGGCGTATACGCTTCAAGCTGGGCGCAGCCGTTCCCCATCGGCCACAAAACAATTACTTACAATGATCCCGCAAGAACCGGAGGCTACGGAAGTGGTGGTGGGTCTGGTCGACAAATTCAATGTGAAGTTTATTATCCGGCAGTTTCTGCGGGTGACAACACTGCATTTGCAGCTACAGATTCACCAGTTATTACCTTTGGTCACGGTTTCGTAATGGGCTGGGATGCTTACGCAAACATTTGGGAAAATTTGGTTCCAAAAGGTTACATCATTGTATTTCCCCGAACAGAAGGGAATTTCTCTCCGGTTCACGATGATTTTGGGAAAGATTTGGTTGTGATTGCCAATCGTTTTATAGCCGACTGTGCTGTCCCATCATTTTTTGCGTATGATCATTACAATGGTAAAAATGCTGTTATGGGACATTCAATGGGCGGAGGTTCTACCTTTCTCGCGGCTTCAAACCCAAATGCCGATTTTGATTTATTAGTTGGACTAGCTCCGGCAGAAACTGATCCTTCAGCAATTGCAGCCGCAGCAAATGTCACAATTCCAGCAGTTGTGTTTTCCGGGACAGAAGATGCAGTAACTCCTCCGGTTGATCACCATATTCCAATCTACGAGGCTTTGAATTCTTCCTGCAAGCAGTTCTTTGCTGTAACCGGTGGAGCACATTGCTACTTCGCCAATTCCAATACAGCGTGTGATTTTGGTGAAGGTGCATCTGGTGGAAATATTTCCAT
>CAMLET010000104.1 GCA_946479125.1 uncultured Flavobacteriales bacterium | reverse complement strand
TTGCTTTCTTTTCTGCAGCCGCTGTAGCAGCATTTTCAGCAGTTTTTGCTTTCTCTACTTCAGCAATCTTCTGCTTTGGAAGTGGTGATGCCACATCGATTCCAGCTGCAGCATTGTACTTCGCGATTGCATCATCGTATTTTTTAGCAGCCAACAAGTCGTTACCTTCCTGAATAGCTTTGTCGAAACTAGCCTTTTTTTCAGCTGCGTCCTGCGCACCTTTCAACGCTAAATTCGCTGCATCAATCTTGGGTTGAACCGTTGGATCTGGATAAGTAGACTGCGCCAAATTGTATTTCGTAATGGCATCAGCATATTTACTCGTTTTTACCAAAGCATCACCTTCAGCTACCAATTTCTTAGCGTCTGCTATTTTTTGAGCATTTGCCTTTTCTTCTGCAATCTTATTATCAATTTCTGTAATTCTTCCTAATGCCGTAGCATTTGCAGCATCCAACTTCAATACCTCCTGATATTTCAGTTTAGCATCCGGATACTTAGCAGCCACAAATGCTGTATTTCCATCTGCAATGAGTTTATCAATTTGAACTTGTTTTGCTTTTGCAGCATCAGCTTCAGCAATTTTTGCATTACACTCAGCAATTTTAGCTGTTTCGTATTGAGATCCCGATGCCAAAGCCAAAGCCTCTGTATATTTCGTTTTTGCATTTGCATAATCCGCGGCAGCAAATAATGCATCAGCTTCAGTAACCAATTTATCGTGATTCGCCTTTTTCTCCTGAAGAAGTTTATCAGCGTTTAATTTCTCATTAACAGCATCCAATTTAGCTTGAGCAGCTGCATCGTTAGGAATTAACTTCAACGCTTTGTTGTAATTCTCCTTAGCCATCATCCAACTTTTCTGATTGAAGAATGTATTTCCAGTTGCCATAGCAGCGTCATAATTCTTCTTGGTTTCAGCGTCTTTTGCAGCATTAGCTAGTGCGACATCACACTTATCTGCTTCAGCTTTTGCGTATGGTTCGGGCTTTTTGCTGTATGCATCCAGGTATTTATCTTTAGCAGCCTGATAATTCTTTTGATTTCTCAATGCATCAGCAGCTGTAATTAAATTCTGGTAGTCTTGTTCCTGTTGAGCTTTTGCCTCATTACCTGCTTTTTCCGCTTTTAGAATCGCAGTGATAGCCGTGATTTGATCAGCCGGATATTTTTCAACCGGCTTTGCTAAACTGGCTTTTTCATATTCACCAATAGCTTCTGTGTATTTCTTTTGGGCATAAAATGCATCCGCAGCTTTAATTGCAGCATTGTAATTGGCATCAGCGTTTTTGGCACTCTTGTCAGCTTCTTTTAGAATTTTATCAATCTGAGCAATCATTTTATCTCCTTGGCCCTGATCATAAACCATTTCAGAACCATTAAAAGAAAAAGTTGTAAATGGATTTTGTGTAACGTAACTATAATCTACATTCGGTTGTTCATCAAACAAACTAATGTTCATACGCCCTTGGACACCTTTCCCCTGAATCAATTCATCTACAATACCAGTAGACTTGATGTAAGCAAAACGTGTCACTTTTCCACTTTTTGAAGCTTCAACCTTGTAGGTTTTTCCAGCATCAAAATTCACAACAATCACGCCTGCAGCATTGGTAGCAGTAGAATTAACAAGTGTAGAGCCATCATATATTTTGATAGTTACACTTGGCTCCTTCTTTTTTGTTACGTAATTGAGAGTAGTGATCTCATACGACAAAGCTTGTGAATATCCAGTAAAACTGCATAGCAACAAGGAAACTAACAGGAAAAAAGAAAATTTCATAGTTCTATTTTAACGGACGTCTGTACAACTAGTTACGTTATAGGTTCAAAGTAAATAAGAATTACTAACAAATATCGTGAAAATAGTTGATTACAGTGCGATTAGAACTAAGAATTAGGGAGAAAAGAAACGAACAATTTGTTGGTTGATTACTTTCAAAAGAATAATAACGTAATTCACTACAAAGAACCTGTCACTTATTAATTACTTTCTCAACTTCTGCCGACATTTTTAAAGCCAACTCCTTGTCAAAAAAAAGCTCAACTATCCCCTGTTCGAAATAAAACCGGGTCAATGGATTGTTTTCAATGTAACTATAATCTACATCTGGAGTTCTTTTAAAAACAGCAAGTTCGATTCGTGAGACAGCACTTATTTCACCCAAATCACATTCACGTAAGTCAACATAGAAAAATCTACTAACTCTTCCATCCTGACTAACTAAAATCTTATACTCTTTACCCGTTTTTAGTTGAAGCTTGGCCTCACCTTTACGATTTGTCAATTTTGCTTCAATCAAACTATCATTCGTCAATACGCTTATAACCGCTCCTTTAGATTTCTTTTCGGTTCGGTAATCCTTCACAACTATCCCAAGATCATACGTTTTATCCTGTGCATTCAAATGAAGAAAGGGCAAAAACACTAAAGCAAGCGCGATTTTCTTTAAGACATTCATAGTATCATCGTTTTAAGAATCAATCACGTCACTTTTTAGATTCCAGAGCAATAATCTTATCAATCTCTAGAACCATTTTCTTCGCAAGTTCAGGATCAAAAATCAGTTCTGAGAATTTTTCATTAGGTGTAAATTTTGTTATCGGATTTTTCAAAATATAAGCATAATCTACATCAGGTTTTTTATCGAACAAACTTACCTGACACCTGCCATTAAGAGCTGTTGTACCGGCTAAATATTCATCCGTCACCTTTCTGAGATCAATAATAAAATAACGTTCAACCTTATTCTCTCCTCCAATAACTATTTTGTATCTATTACATGATTTTAACGAAAAAGAAACTCGACCCGTCGTATCTGTCTGTAAACTCTTTAATTCTTTGGTATCTCCCAAAAACACTTTGACATAAGCTCCTTCTAATTTCTTAGACGTTGTATATTCCACCACTTTCACTTCAAAAGTGATTTCTTCCATTTGAGAAAATGCATGATTTAATGAAAAAATAGAAAAACAAAGAAAAGCGATTCGAAGTGATTTCATCAAGAACAATTTTAGATTAATTTCGTTCGTAAAATTAAGGATTTCAAACGCTATATTTTCGATAAATGCTCAACTTTTCAAATCTTAGTTACTGGGAAAAAATTGCAGTTACAGAATCCATTGATTTCATTGTAATTGGAGCAGGATTAGTTGGTGTTTCTACCTCAATTGAATTACGAAAACAGTACCCAAATGCGAAAATAGTCATTGTCGAGCGAGGTTATTTACCAACCGGGGCAAGCACAAAAAACGCTGGATTTGCCTGCTTTGGAAGTGCCACCGAATTGGTAGATGATTTGAGTCGTATTGATGAAAGTACTGTCTGGGAAACACTTGAATTACGATACGAAGGTTTAAAGGAACTTTTGAAGTTATACGGAAGCGAGAAATTAGGTTATAAACTCTCCGGATCATGGGATCTAATTCACTCAAACCAAACGAAAACAGAACAGATCACCAGAGAAAAATTAGAATATTTAAATACGCGGATTTTTGAAATAACTGGTGAACAAAACTGCTTTTCGGAAGATCAGGAATCCGTAACAAGAAACGGATTTCAGCAGATTTCTACTTCATTTCACAATCGGTTGGAAGGTGAAATAAGAACTGACAAATTGTATCTAGCGCTTCAGCAAAAACTTGCCGAAAATGAGATCATCACACTGTTTGGAATTTCCGTTGAATCAATTACACCAAGTCAAAATTCAGTAACAATTAGCACCAATTACGGTGAGTTGGTTTCAGCTAAAGCAGCTGTCACAGTCAATGGTTTTGCCAATAAATTACTCAACGACAAGCGTATTGAACCAGCCAGAGCTCAAGTACTAGTCACATCTGTAATTCCAAACCTGAAATTTTCAGGAACATTTCATTATGATGCAGGCTACTATTATTTCCGATCTGTAAACAATAGAATCTTAATTGGCGGAGGACGAAATCTTGATTTCACGGGTGAGAACACAGAAGAATTCGGGAATACAGAACAGATCACTTCTTCTATAAAGAATTTACTAAAAACAGTGATTATTCCCGAAACGGATTTCAAAATTGATTACGAATGGTCAGGAATTATGGGTGTTGGAAACGAGAAAAAACCGATAATTGAATTGATTCATCCGAACCTTGCAATTGGCGTTAGAATGGGCGGAATGGGTGTTGCAATTGGAACATTAGTTGGCAAAAAAGTAGCAAAACTCCTCTAACATCGCATTCTTTACCCTCCAAACTGTGTGACTGAAAACAATTCATTATTATTGTCGAAATATTACAAAAACATGAACGAAGCTCACTCACATCTACTCATTAACCACTTCCCTATTATTGGATTATTGTTCGGAATTCTGGTGTTATTAATTGGAATCATTGCAAAATCTTCTGTCACAAGACGTGTTGGTTTGTTACTTTTCCTTGTTGCCGGAATCACTTCTTTTCCTTCGTTTAAAACAGGAGAAGGCGCTGAACACCATGTAGAAGAATTCTCTGAAGAAATGTACGAGAAGACCTATAAAGTTCCAGTGGAAGTAAGTATGGAAAAACACGAAGAGTTGGAACATTTAATCCACGAACATGAAGAAAAAGCTGAAGCTTTCATGCCGTTTATGTGGGGAATCATCGGGCTTGCATTAATAGCGCTTTACCTTGAATGGAAAAAGAAATCAATGGCTATGATGGCATCAATAGTGGTATTGATCGTTGGTTGTTTGTCAGCCTATTTTGCCAGAGAAGTTGGAAATTCGGGAGGATTGATTGCTCATCCGGAGATTAGAACAGAGAAAGCTTCGGCAGGACATGAATCGCATGAAGAAAATGATATGCAGGACGACGATTAAGATAGACTTAAGACAATAGACGAAAGATAAAAGACTTTTGAAGATACCGATTAATGAAAATTGATTGGGATTTTTTTATTGTCCTAAATTCTCACCCTCTTCCATTTGCTGATCTAAAGGCTGTTGATCTAAAGGCTGTGGAGAACTTGGTTGAATAAAATTCTTTGGTGGTTGAATTCGAGGATCAGTTTGAATTGCCTGATCTAATGTTTGAGCATGCTCGCGAAAAGGTCGTTCTATCGTTTCAGTTGCATCACTAACAATTCTGTTAAGGTTCAAATCACCTTTCATATCTGCTCCCGATTTTTTGATCTCGTTTTGAACTTCCTGAGATGCATCACGAATCTGACGCATTGCTCTTCCGGCAGTACGTGCGATTCCCGGAATACTCTTGGATCCGAAGAAAATCAAAATCACCAATAGAATCAGAAGAATCTCTGACCCACTAACATCACTTAAAAAAAGAGGTATACTGAACATTGCCTGTAAAATTAAGGAGAATTGAACAAAGAGAAGAAATTATAAGAGTAATAATAAGAGAAATTAACGCTTGAATTTGAGCTAGAAGCGCAATTAACTATATTTGCGCTGAAATTATTTGAAATTAAGAATCTGTGAAGGCGGATTGAAATAAACAATTAAAGAATGGCTAACACTTCAGATATTAGAAATGGATTGTGTATCAAGCACAACGATAAAATTTCTCAAATCATTGAATTCCAACACGTGAAACCAGGAAAAGGTCCTGCTTTTGTTAGAACAAAAATGAGAATTATTGAAACTGGAAAAGTGATTGACAATACTTTCTCGGCTGGACACAAAATTGAAATTGTACGTGTTGAAAACCGTGAATATCAGTACTTGTACCAGGAAGACACAAATTATGTTTTCATGAATAATGAAAGCTATGAGCAAGTTTTGATTCCTTCTAAAATGATTGAAAAACCAGCTTTCTTGCAAGAAGGAATGGTTTGTAACATCCTTTATGATGCAAACGAAGAAAATCCTCTTGTAGTTGAATTGCCAATGTACATCATTTCTGAGATCACTTATACTGAACCGGGAGTTAAAGGAGATACGGCAACGAACACAATGAAACCTGCAACAATTGCAACTGGAGCTGAAGTAAAAGTTCCGTTGTTCATTGACATGGGTGAAACAATTAAAATTGATACACGCACTGGAATTTATGTGGAGCGTGTAAAGAATTAAAATATTCGTTATTATTTAACAGTAGGGACAGGTCGCGACTTGTCCCTACTTTTTTTGTATTAACCTTCCATTATTTTTTTGAAAACCAATCATTCTAAACCACATAAAAGCAGTACATTTGCCCTTCATTTTTAATTAAACAAATCAAGGTAAATGAGTACAGCTTTGGGGAACCACATTTTGGTTGAATTTATGGGGTGCGATCCGCACATTATGAATGACGTTTCTTCCATTGAACGTGACATGGTTGCTGCGGCACAAAAAGCAGGCGCAACAGTTATCAATTCTACGTTTCACCACTTTTCTCCATATGGAGTTTCTGGTGTTGTTGTTATTCAAGAAAGTCACCTGGCCATACACACGTGGCCTGAGTATGGCTACGCTGCTGTTGACTTGTTTACATGTGGTGAAATGGATGCATGGATCTCTTTCGATCACTTGAAAGAGTGTTTTGGTGCGAAAAACTACTCTGCTTTAGAAATGAAGCGTGGTGCAGTTCAGTTGTTAACTCGTAATGATTTCGACATTTCTTCTATGCGCCAAAAAGCTGCAGAATGGTCGAATCCTGACATGTATACAAGAAACGTTTGGTTTACTGATAAAGACGATAATCAAGCCATTTCTTTACGTTATACTGGTGAAGTTTTCTTCGATGTTCAGTCGCCATACCAACGTGTACGTATCTTAGAATCTCCTAAATATGGTAAGTTATTGACGTTGGATGACATGTTCATGACAACTGAAAATGATGAATTCCATTACCACGAAATGATTTCTCATCCTGCTATGTTCACACACGGAAATGCTAAAAACGTTTTGGTTATTGGTGGTGGAGATGGTGGAACTGTACGTGAGATCCTTCGTCACCCAGGCGTTGAGAACGTTACCATGGTTGAGATTGATGGTGAAGTAATTAAAGCTTGTAAAGAGTTTTTACCGACTATCGCTGCTTCTTTCGACGATCCGAAATTGAACCTTATTGTAGGTGACGGAATTGCTTACGCAAAAGAAGCGAAAGAGAAAGAATACGATATTATCATTATCGATGGTTCTGATCCTGTTGGTCCTGCAGAAGGATTATTCTCTGTTGAATTCTACCGCAACTGTTACAACGCATTGAAAGACGGAGGAATCCTTGTTGCTCAAGGTGAATCACCAAAATTCAATGAGCATGCATTCACAGAGTTGAATGTTACATTACAACACATTTTCGGAAAAGAAAACGCACCGGTTTCCCTATTCTATGTTCCAACGTATCCAACAGGAATGTGGAGTTTCCAATACGGAATTAAAGGAGCTACTAATCCAAAAGCAATTACGAACGATTCAGAAATTGATGCATTCGTAGGTGCAAAAGGATTGAGATATTATAACTCAGACATTCACAAAGCAAGTTTCGCATTACCTAATTTCGTTAAGAGCTTGATCAATGGCTAATAAGGAATTCGATCCAAACGGAGTTGGTATTGCAAACGGGAATATTTTCGGATTTCCTGTTTCTGAAACTGAAGCTGATATTGTTATTGTTCCAGTTCCGTGGGATGCAACTGCGTCCTACGGAAAAGGAACCAGTGATGGTCCACAGGCCATTTTGGACGCCAGTACACAATTGGATTTTTATCACCATCGTTTACCACAAGCCTGGAATACAAAGGTGTTCATGACTCCTATTTCGCAAGAGATCAAGGAAATCAACGATACGCTTTGTGAGCAAGGAAAAGAATACATCGATTTCCTTGAGCAAGGTGGAAAATTGACTGAAGAAAGTTCATACAATGCTATTCTGGAAGCAATCAATGATACACACAAAGAATTGCTTTCCAACCTAAAGAATCGCTGTAAAAAGCTGATCTCTGAAGGTAAAATTCCAGCAGTTTTAGGTGGTGAACACAGTACACCACTAGGTTTGATTCAAGCTTTAGACGAAGAAGGAAAAGAATTCGGAATCTTGCAGATCGATGCGCATGCAGATTTGCGTGATGCTTATGAAGGTTTTCAGCAAAGTCACGCAAGTATCATGTACAACGTGCTTCAGTCGACTACGAACATGAAGAAGTTGGTTCAAGTCGGTATTCGCGATGTTGCAGCTTCTGAAGTTCAGTTAATCGAAAGTTCGGACAGAGTTTGTACTTTCTTTGACTGGGATTTGAAAAAACGTCAGTTCGATGGTGAAAGCTGGACACAAATTGTGAAAAGTATTATTGCTCAATTACCTAAGCGCGTTTACATCTCATTTGATATAGACGGTTTACATCCTTCGCTTTGTCCAAACACCGGAACACCTGTTGTTGGAGGTTTTGAATTGGAGCAGATCAATTACCTCTTCTTCGAATTGGTAGAAGCCGGACATCAGATCATTGGTTTTGATTTGAACGAAGTTTCACCGGGAGAAAATGGAGATTGGGATGCAAACGTAGGATCACGTGCTTTATGGAATTTGGTTTGTGCCACTGAAGCGAGCAGAAAGCTGAATTACGGAGCTTAATTTCCATTGTTATAAACTATTCCAAAGAAACTCTAACTAGCTTAGTTCTAATTAGAACACATTCGCTATTTTAGTACAAAATTAATCGCATGCCCTTGAACAAAAGATTACTCTGTCTCATACTTATTGGCTTCTTGCAGTTCAATTTGAATGCACAGTATCTTGATGCTCCCGGACAATTTGATCAGCGCTACTTTTCCGTTAACGAATATTCCAGCAGTCCGCAAGTGTGGAACGCTACTCAGTGCGATAACGGCGATATGATCTTTGGTTCCCGTTCTGACATTGTTTGTTACAATGGTTACGAATGGAAACTGGTTCAACCTAAAGAATCTGAAAAGAAAAAATACAAGGTAGATATTGCCAGTTCCAACGTTGCTAAAGTGTTTAAAGCAAAGGATGGAACTATTTACGTTGGTCGTAAAGAGAACTTCGGGTATGTCGC
>CAMLET010000103.1 GCA_946479125.1 uncultured Flavobacteriales bacterium | reverse complement strand
ATCTACTTCGTCACCAAAAAACTCTACACGGAACGGGTGATCATTGGAGAATGAGAAGATATCTACGATTCCTCCGCGAATGGAAAATTGTCCGGGTTCGTAAACAAAATCAACACGTTCAAAGCCATAATCCAACAACAGTTCATTAAAGAAATCGATGGAGTATTTTTTACCGCTTTCTACACGCATGGTGTTTTCAGAAAGTCGTTTTTGAGTTGGTACACGTTCAAACAATGCCTGCGGATAAGTAACAATCCAGTTGTTCTTTCCGGTGTTTATTTTCTCCAGCACTTCGGCACGGGCAACGACGTTCGCGTTGTCGGTTTCTTCCAGTTGGTATGGCATTCTATACGAAGCAGGATAGAAGAGGATGTGCTTATTCTCATGAAACAATTGTTCCAAATCGTTCAAAAAGTAGGCGGCTGCTTCTTTGTCTTCCATTACGAAAAGGTGATTTCCGGGAACTTGCTGTGCAACGCTAATTGCCGCAATCGACTTTGACGAACCAATCAATCCTTTCCAATGAATGCGGATTTCTGCCTGTTGCAAAAGATTTGCGGTATCGTCTAAACCCTTAAGTTTCTTGAACTGATTGATGAACTGTGTAATTTCCATTTCTGACTTTGATAAAAACCGTTAAGGGGCACCACGCGAATGGAGCCCCTTGAATTGTTATTGCAAAGATAGTGCTTTAAAGGAAGTTTAAGTGCTTTTACCATTAAGGAATTAAGGTCAATTAGGATATAAGTGTTCAGCTTCATTTTCTTAATCTCTTAATGGTTCCAAAAGATTAAACGTTCAAAGAAAGGTTAAATGACGCCTCAGTTTCTGTAATCGAGATGGTGACTGAGCGTAGTCGAAGTATCATCTGTTTTTCTGCGTAAACCGAATTCTGGTGCTCGTTCCATTCGTGGTATTCACTTCCAGTTCACCATCAATTTGTCTGGTCATCAGGTTCACCAAACTTAATCCCAAACTTCCGGTATCAGAAGGTACGTTGTTTTCATCGAAGCCAATACCATTGTCATTTACTTCAAAAACCCATTCTTGGGTGTTTTCAATTTGACGAAGCGAAACGCTTATCTCACCTTCATCAGATGGAAACGCATACTTCAATGAATTGGTGATTAACTCATTTAAAATCAGAGCTAGAGGCATAGCCGTTTTGGTATGGAAAAGTGTTGAAGGAACATCAACGTGTAACTTCACATTTGGCTTAGATTCCAGAAGATTAGTGTAGAAAGAAAGAACTTCTCCAAAATAGATACTCATATCTACTTCCAGTTTTGAATTCCCCAAATGGAGCATCTGGTGCATTACCGACATGGCCTGCAAACGGTTTTCACTTTTATGAAGATACTCTCTGATTTCTTCGTTTTCTGTAGAATCGGCCTGGATGGAAAGCAGGGAAGAGATCATCTGCAAACTGTTGTTCACGCGGTGGTGAATTTCCTGTAGTAGCATTTCCTTATGGACGTTTTCATTTGCCAGCACTTCGGAATACCGTTTTCTGTTATTATAGGCACGTCTTGCAAAAAAGGCAACCACCAGACTGGAGACGATGATTAAGATCAGTACCCCGATGAAATATCCTTTTTTCTGGTTTTCGAGCGCGTGATTCGTAGTCAGTTTATGAACCATTCTCTGGTGGGCAGCGCGTGCGGCATCTTCCTTTTTCTGGAAAGAATAGCTTAATGCGATCTGCATTCCCTTCTGTGTAGTTTCTTCGTTATTGATACTGTCTTTATAAGCGATAAAGAGATTCTGATAGTCGTATGCTTTTTCAAAGTTTTTGGCTTTGGATTCTACATAACGCAGTACATCATAGCTATTGCGAATAGAAACTTTGTTGCCAATTGACAGACTTATTGAAAGTGCCTCCTGAGCATTTTTCAGTGCAACACCATTTTTTTTGGAATCAGCATAAACGCGCGCTAAACCCTGCATGCTCGCTGCGGTTTCTACCTTGTCGTCAATAGGAAGTGCATATTCTAAAGCAGTCAAATAAGTGTCTTCACATTTTTTTAGATCACCCATTTTGTAATAGGCGATTCCAAGTGCATTATAAGTAATGATCAAGCCTTCAGTTTCGTCAAGATTGTGATAAATAACAAGTGCTTTTTGGTGGTAGTATTCAACAGAATCCAGTTTATTTTGCTCTGTCAACAATATTCCAATGTTTGCATATTCGTTTGCCATTCCAAGCTTGTCCTCAATTTTGGTATATAAGTTTAAGGACGCTTTGTACATTTTAAATGATGAAGCGTAATTCGTTTTTTCGGCATACACATTACCAAGGCTGTTCAACGCATCCGCCATGCCCATTTTGTCACGCATCTTTTCGTAATAGGAAAGCGCTTTATAGTGCTGGTTAAGCGCCTCGTTATGATTCCCCAGTGACCCAAACGTAATTCCCAGATTTTGATGAATATCTCCAAGCAAATCAAAATTTTTGTCTTTAGGTGCTGCGTCCAGAGCCATTCTGTAGTACTTCAGGGCCATGGAATAATTTGCCATGTCATCATAAATTGCACCTAGGTTTACATAGGTATCAATGACTGCACTGTGCCGTTTCAACTTGCGGTTCATGTGCAAGGCATTCAAATACATTCTTAACGCATTCTTATTGTCGAAATAGTAACTGTAGGTATGACCCAGATTTGTAAATGTGATTGCTGTACCACGTTGGAAATTGATTTTCTGTGAGAGTTTAAGTGCTTCATTCCCATAATACATGGCCTTTTCGGGTGCACCTTCTTCCAAAAACAGTTCATTCAGATCGTTCAGCAGAAACACCTTGTTGGTATCGTTTTTTGCCGTTTTTACCTCACGCAACCGTTGTTTTATTGAACCTCTTTCAAGATTTCCTGTAAACTTATCCCGTTGAGCGCTGACGCTATTCCATGAGAACATACCAACCACCAAAATGATGATTCTCAACTCGAAACGAAAAAGAGTAGCTTTTGTCATGAGATTAGCAGAAGTCCAATTTAGGAACGAAAGTCAAGAATGTGCTTGATTTACTTGAATTTTGTTACGAACAACAGGGTTTTGTATATGTACAACACGGAATTTGATGGAGTTACGAACGTTTGTTATCCATTATTTGATCCTTGAATGTTCTTCCAACAGTCAATTTATTTCCAGCAACCACTACGTAGGATGAGGTATAGGAAGTGATCATTTTCTTGTTCACGATGTATGATCTATGGATGCGGATAAACGTTTCTTCCGGAAGCTGGTTAAACAGCTCGGTAATTGCACTTCTGATTAATCTTCTTTTTGATGATTTAGAATGTATAACAGAATAGTTTCCTTCTGCTTCAATCCACAAAATATCATCAAACGGAATTTGGGCGTAAGCATGACCATCTTTTATTTGAAGCGTTTGTTCTGATTCGGATGCTTTAGAATTGAATAAAGCAAGTTCAATCGCAACAATGAGATCCTCTTTTTTGAACGGTTTCAGCAAGTAGGCATTTGGGCGTGTTTTCATCAGATTATCGACCAATTCCCTGCTTGAATGGGAGGTGATGTAGATAAAAGGGATACTGAAATCGCTGTGAATTCTGGCTCCAAGATCAATTCCGTTTTTGTGGCCTTCGATCATGATATCGGTTAAGACAATATCTACAGAATTTTGCTGTAGAAACGCAATTGCATCGTCTGCATTTGTAACGTAATTGCTTTTCCTATAACCAGCAGATTTAAGGATTCTGGAAATATGTTCTGCAATGATCAATTCGTCCTCGACAATTAATACCAAACAGTTTTCGCGATCAATTTCCAAAACTTGATTTTTTATTTATTCAGCTCACAAAATGATGGGCTAAACGAAGGTAGGTAAATCCCATTTCTTGTCATAGCTAAATCGATAGTTTTCTGAGAAATGTTAATTCTTTCACTGAACAAAAATGACGTTGTGGAGAACTTCAAATTTGGCAATTATTGTAATTCGCATACAAAAAAACGTCGTTCATCCCTTTTTTTTATTTGTTCGCGGAAAAATTTTGAGTTTTGATTCGAATTGTACCAATTACCCAAATTCAACATCTGAGCATTCTGATTTTGAATTTGAATGAGAAAAAGCACATACTTATGAAAACTTGTCTAGCACAAACGACATTACTTATTGCATTAATGTTAGGCGTAAACCCGGTTTATGCGCAAACAAATGGAAAGGAAACTCCGACAACGGAGAAAACACCAACCACAGAAGATCAAAAATTTTCCGACTCACAAAAATTTGATCAGGTAAAACTTCAAATTCTGGAAGTGACCAAAGAGCTCACTGAACTTGGAGTAAAATCAATTCCCGAGTATCCTAAGTACATCGATTTAAAGTCTGTAACTGCCTATTTAGAAGAGTTAAAGACCTTGAAGACATCATACATGAGAAGCCACTATTTGACACCTCAGAACTAATCATTATTCAATTTTATTTTATCAAACAATCATGAAGTTATTCAGTAGCCTAGTGTTGCTTTTTCTTTCCTTTACCTTCGCGTTTGGACAGAAATCGCAGACCAATGACTATCAATCGAAACTCAGCAGTCAATCCGTTTTCTATCAGGAAAACAAAGGACAAATCGTTGATACGAAAGGAGAGTCAAGACCAGAAGTTCTTTTTACTTCTTTTAGTAACGGAGTAAGAACCTATTACAAGCGTGATGGGATTAGTTATGTTTTTGAGAAGCATAATTCTTCCTCTAAACCTAAATCATCGGAGCTTACTTCTGGTGTAAAAATGTTGGAGGTAAAAGATGCTGCACCTGAAAAGCATACCATTGAAATGCATCGTATCGATTTGAACTTCATTGGTTCAAACCAATATTGTGGGATTAAAACGGATGAAGCACTTGATGCAAAGGACAATTACTATTTGGCTCATGCTCGCGTAACGGATGTGAAATCGTACAAGAAGGTAACGTTGACAGATTTGTACGACAAAATTGACCTTGTGCTTTATATCGATTCTGAAAGTAATCTGAAATACGATTTTGTAGTTCATCCAGGTGGAGATGCTTCAAGAATCAAAATGCAAATTGACGGAACGGATGATTTTGGATTGTCCCCGGAGGGATTATTCTTCCTTGGTTCTGCACTTGGAAAAATTACCGAATCTGCACCAGTTAGTTTCCAACAAGACAAAAGAGCGATTGTTTCATCTTTCCAATTAGAGAAAGATGTTTTGTCGTTTAAAGTTGATACTTATGACAAGACACAAGATTTAATCATCGACCCAACTCGAACTTGGGGGACGTATTTTACAGCCGATAATTATAGTGAATGGAGTTATGGGCAGGATGTTAAATCCGATGCAAATGGGGTTTATTTCGCTATTAATACCAATGCTAATGCTTATCCGGTAAGTGCTGGTGTGTATGATCAGACATATAATGGTGGATTTGATATAGTATTGGCGAAGTTCAGTCTTTCAGGAGCACTTTTGTGGAACACTTACATTGGGTCATCATCCGATGACCGAGATCCTGCGCTTGCCGTGAACGGCGGAAAGATTATTTTGGCTGGTGCAACGGTCGGGTCCGATTTTCCGACTACTGTTGGTACACACGACCAGTCATTTAATGGAGGTTATGATTTTTTCTTATCCAGATTAAATACTTCAAACGGGACGCTTGACTGGTCCACTTTTGTGGGTGGATCGAGTGATGAATTTTTGGGGATTTCAGTAGATGTTAATACTGCTGGTGAAATAGCATTGGTTGGTAACACCGTTTCTTCGGACATGCCTTTATTAACACCTTATGATGGTTCATTTAACGGTAATTGGGATTTGTATGTTGCTAAATTGAACTCTACAGGAAACCTTATTTGGGCGACTTATTTTGGAGGTTCATCAACAGATGTTACTGGACGCCATAACGTAGCATTCGATAATGCTGGAAGGGTTGTTATTCTTGGGCAGACTTACAGTAACGATGTACCAACAACAGCTGGTGTTTTTCAACCCACTTATAGTGGTTATGCGGACCTTTTCTTAACATCATTTGCAACGAATGGAGCATCTCTTTCTTATTCCACTTACATTGGATCCACTAGTGCTGATGGTATTGATTGCTCCCCATGTAGTGGTGGTGATCAAAACTGGTTTTCAATGGCAATGTTTTCAGATAACAGCGTTGCCATTGGTGCAGTAACCTGGAATACTGCTTCAAGCGCATGGGCTGCAACACCTGGAACATATTCGAATGCATATTTTGGTGATTATGACTCATATCTTATTAAAATGAGTTCTTCCGGAACGAGACTATGGGGAACTACATGGGGTGGAATCAGTTATGACTGGATTCTAGATGTTGAGGTTGACCAGAGCAATAATGTATACGTATTAACTGGAACATATTCGTCGAATCTTCCAGTTGTTGGTGGACCTCATGCTCATCAGGCTACGTACATTGGCGATTGGGATAAGCATATTGCAAAATTCAATCCAACAGGAAGCACTTTACTTTATGGAGCTTATTTGGGAAGTTCGGATTATGACATGCCAGAACTTGGGTCAATTTCGTTCTCTGGAGGCGGCTTGTATGTGGCTTCAAATTCGAACTATGGAGGCTTTAACCCTCTATGGAATACTTCAACCGGGGCTTATCAAACGTCAGCTACAGGTGGTGGTTTTTATCCAATCTTAAACAAGATACAGTTCTGTGATATTGCCACTTCAGGTACGGTTACAAATGTTACTTGCGGTAATACGGATGGAGCTGTTGATTTAACGGCAACAACAACAACAGAGTCACCGTTATCTTATTCATGGAGCAATGGTCCAACTATCCAAGATATCTCAGCATTAGCACCAGGAACATATACTGTAACGGTAACTGGTGGTGTATCAGGATGTACAACGAATCAGTCATTTACGGTTGGTTTGAATGATGCCATTGCACCGGTTGCAAATTGTCAACCTTATACAGCAACGCTTGATGGAACAGGAAATGTGACCATTACTGCGGCAAACGTAAACAATGGTTCTACTGATAATTGTGGGATTGCTTCAATGTCTGTTTCTCCAAGCACGTTTGATTGTGGAGATATAGGTGCAAATTCGGTTATACTAACCGTAACTGATTTCAACGGAAATACTGCTACTTGCACTGCTACGGTTACTGTAACAGAAACTACACCTCCGGTAATTAATTGTCCTGCCAATATTACGACTAACAATGCTCCTGGAACTTGTGGTGCGGTTGTGAATTATACAGCTCCTGCTGCTACAGACAACTGTGGTTCAGGCAACCCAACGTTAGAGAATGTATTGTCAGGATTCAATACGAATTACAACACAGTATTCAGTAATATTCCGTCTCCAGTAGTTTTCGCTATGGATAACGGAGTAAACAGTAATACCATTGGTGATGGGTATTCTGACATGTATGATGGAGGTAACTACCTGAATACGAACCTGGCATCAAACATCAACTATTCTGATAATACTATTATCAATTCAGCAAGTTTTGGTGCAGGCGGACGTTACTTTACGCGTTATATTGCAAACGGTGGACAAGGTTCTTTGAATCCATGTATGTTTGTTATGGCTGCCGATGTGAACAACCTGAATAATTTTGGTACAACTGGAAACATTGGTGCTGATGGAGGTGGTTCAATAGATGGAAATTCATTTAACCTTACTATTGGAGGAACAACTTACTATTGTTTCGTAAAACGAATTTACAATGCTTTTGACCCATCTGTCAATCAATTAATGATTGTACCAAGTACTCCAAGTGCAACGCAATCCTTCCCGAATAATACTGACGATAACAACCATTTTATAAACTCCATCAATGCCGCAACGCGAATCTATTATTTGTTGTATTCAGGTGCTTCAGGTGGATACATAAATAATACGCAGACACAAGCTATAGCTACGGCATTCCTGAATGCTATTGGTACAGGAAGTGGGGCGACCGTTACCCAAACAGCTGGTTTACCTTCCGGATCAACATTCCCGGGTGGAGTAACAACAAATACTTTCCAGGCAACTGATGCTGCCGGAAACACTTCTACATGTTCATTTACTGTTACGGTAAACGATACACAAGCTCCAACTATTGCTTGTCCAGCAAACATTAGTACCGTTGGAACAAGTGCAGCTGGTGCAACTGTTACTTATTCTTTACCAACGGTTACTGATAACTGTCCTGGAACAACGCTTACTCAAACTGCTGGTTTACCAAGTGGATCAACATTCCCGCTTGGTACAACAACCAATACATACCAGGTTACAGATGTTAGTGGTAATACAAATACATGTTCTTTCACAGTAACAGTTACTGGAGTTCCTCCTTCAATTGTTTGTCCTGCGGATATTGCAGTAAACAGCGATGCAGGATCTTGTGATGCAGTTGTGTCTTTTGCTGCAACTGAAACAACAGGAGTTCCGGTTTCAACTATTACGTATTCTCATGCACCTGGAAGTGCTTTCCCAGTGGGAACAACTACAGTAACTGCTACAGCTACTAATGGTGTAGGAACATCTACGTGTACCTTTGATATAGTTGTTACGGATAATGAAGCTCCTACAGCCGTTTGTCAAAACATTACCGCAACATTGGATGCTTCCGGAAATGTAACTATTATACCAGCAATGGTTGATAATGGTTCTTCTGACAACTGTGGGGCGGTAACTTTAGAATTGGATCAAACAACTTTTGATTGTTCTAATGTTGGTCCAAACACCGTAACACTAACGGTAACTCAATCACCTTCAGGTGGAGTTTACGTTACAAACCCTCCTTCTGGTTTAATTGGTCATTGGACTTTTGAACCGGGACAGGAATTCACTGACTTAACAGGAAACTGGAATCCATTATCGATCAATGGAAGTGCTTCAGTTTCTGGTGGACAATTAGATGTAGATGCTTTTGGATCGGGTTATGCACGTGCAGATGGTTACGCTGGTGCACCAATTTCAGACAAAACATTGATCTCTAGATCGGAAGAGCGTCGTGTAGGGAAAGAGTGTAGATCTCGGTGGT
>CAMLET010000102.1 GCA_946479125.1 uncultured Flavobacteriales bacterium | reverse complement strand
AGCATTTATCCATTTATCAGCAATGATGCCAGTTAAAGCGGGCATGAAAAGCGAAGAAAGCGCCAGCGTAGAAAATATTGCGCCAAACTGGGGGAAACTCCATCCTTTTGCATTCAGGCAATAAGTTCCGATAGTTAACAACCATGCTCCCCAAACAAAGAATTGAAGAAAGCTCATGGTAATTAACCGATTTTTAATGGTCAGTTTCCCCATAGTAGCAGTGTGTTTTGTTGAAGCTTATTTGCTTCGTTTGTTGATTTCGTCGCGGATCTTTGAAGCTAGTTCGTAATCTTCGTTGTCGATTGCTTGTGTGAGTTGTTCTTCTAATTCTTCAACCGAAGCAGCAGCAAATTCGCTATCACTGTCAGTTGTTTCTTCGCTTGAATCGTCGTCTTCGTCCATGAATTCATCAGATAAAATTCCTGCTGAAGAAAGGATAGATTCGAAAGTGAAAATTGGACTTTTAAAACGAACACCAAGTGCAATTGCGTCAGAAGTTCTGGCATCAATATCGGTTAACTGACCATCTTTCTCACAAACTAATTTTGCGTAAAAGATACCTTCCTGAAGGTTGTAGATCACTACTTCTTTGACAACTATTCCGAATGAAACAGCAAATGATTTGAAAAGATCGTGCGTCAATGGACGAGTTGGAGTCATTTTTTCCAATTCAATAGCAATAGCCTGAGCTTCAAAACCACCAATAATAATTGGTAATCGACGTTTTCCGCCAACTTCAGACAATACCAATGCGTAAGCCCCACTTTGTGTTTGACTATACGATAGTCCTACAATTTCCAATTTAATCTTGTCCATTCGACAACCTTACAATCTGATAATTAAGTAAAAAGGGAAGCAAAATCGTTTACTTCCCTATTGTTCCGTTTGGTAAAAATAACCAAAAGCGTTTATATTAGTTTTGTCCAGCGCGGAATTTATTCACAGCCGCTGTTAACTTCGGTAACACTTCAAATACATCACCAACAACACCGTAATCGGCAGCCTTGAAGAATGGTGCTTCAGAATCAGTGTTAATTACAACGATAACTTTTGAACCATTTACCCCAGCTAAGTGTTGGATTGCTCCAGAAATTCCAGCAGCAATGTACAAGTTTGGACGAATAGCAACACCAGTTTGTCCTACGTGTTCGTGGTGAGGTCTCCAACCGATATCAGCAACCGGACGAGAACATGCTGTTGCAGCTCCCAAAGCCTTTGCTAAATCTTCAACCATTCCCCAGTTCTCAGGTCCTTTCATTCCACGTCCTGCAGAAACAACGATCTCTGCCTCTGGCAATGGAATTTCACCTTCTGGTTTTTTCGTGCTCAATACTTTAATTGCAGCTGCACCAACCGCTCCGTCAAATGCTTCAACTGCACAATCGCTTCCAGTTTTTTCCGGTTGGATTGAGTTTGGCAACAACGAGATAATTTTTTTAGCTGAGTTTACAGAAACGTGTCCAAAAGCTTTTCCTGAGAAAACGTTCACTTTCACTACAAATCCGTTAGCTGTGTTTGGAACTTCAATTGCACCTGAAACTAGTCCTGCTTTCAAACGAACTGATAAACGTGGAGCTACTGCTTTTCCAATTAAATCGTGTGAGAAGATAACCAGGTCAGCGCCTGTTGTATCTGCAGCTTTTGCAATTAAACGTGTGATTTGTTGTGCATCGTCTTCGCTAACATTTCTGTCAACCAATACTTTTGAAGCTCCGTAAGAACCAAGAGAAGCTAAATCAGCATCACTTGCCTTACCAGTTGCAACAACTGTAATACTTCCACCAACTTTAGAAGCGTATGTTACAGCTTCCATTGCGCTTTTTGAAACTTGTTGCGCAGCGTGTATATATACTAAGATATTCATGTCTCTAAAATTTGGAATTAAATAACTTTCGCTTCATTGTGTAACAAAGCAACCAATTCATCCATGTTGTTTGGATCGATCAACTTCACTGCAGATTTTGCAGCTGGTAAAGAGTATTCTTTATACGAAGTCAATTCTTCAATAGCAGCAGGGGCAATAACCTGAAGAGGTTTTGTACGAGCAGCCATAATTCCACGCATATTCGGGATACGTTGTTCAGCCATTCCCTTAGCACAAGAAACTACTAATGGTAATTGAGCTTCTACAACTTGAACTCCACCAACGATTTCGCGTTCCAATGTAGCGGTTGTTCCGTTGATATCTAATTTCTCTGCCAATGAAACGAAAGGCAAATCCAAAGCTTCAGCAATCATTCCTGCAACTTGAGATCCGTTGTAGTTGATTGTTTCTTTTCCTGTAAGGATCAAATCAAAACCTTGCCCTTTTGCATATTCAGCAATTTGAGCTGCGGTGTAATAAGCGTCTTTTGGATCAGCATCAATGCGAACTGCTTCGTCTGCTCCGATAGCCAATGCCTTACGGATAACAGCATCGTCTGCAGCAGCACCAACAGTGATAATTGTTAAAGTACCGCCAAGTGTTTCTTTCAATTCCAATCCACGAACAAGTGCATACCACTCATCGTATGGATTTACAATGTATTGAACACCATTCTCATCGAATTGCGTATTGTTGTTAGCAAAGGCAATTTTAGATGTTGTGTCTGGCGCTTTACTAATACAAACTAATATTTTCATACTATAATAATTAATTAAAAAACGTTGCAAATCCTTGAATTTGCTAGGAACTAAGGGTGTGTGTTTTCGATTAATAGTAAAAACGGTCACAAATGTAACTATTTCGGGAGGAAAACGGAAAGTCAAAAGCCGAAAGTTTAACGTGGAAAGTCAAAAGCTGAAAGAGTAAAGAGAAGGTAACTGAGCGGAGTCGAAGTTTTTCTCCTTCCTCTTTCCTCTTTTAGCGTTGATTTTATTATTTTTGGCACCCGACTTTAACCAAGTCAGTTATTACAATTCGATAAGAAGATGAAAGTAGTTCAATTTAGAGAAGCTTTACGTGAAGCAATGACAGAAGAAATGCGCCGTGATGAAGGTGTGTTTTTGATGGGTGAAGAAGTTGCTGAATACAATGGAGCATACAAAGTTTCGCAGGGAATGTTGGATGAGTTTGGTGCAAAAAGAGTAATTGATACTCCAATTGCTGAACTTGGTTTTGCGGGAATTGCTGTAGGTGCTTCCATGAATGGTTTACGTCCGATTGTTGAGTTCATGACTTGGAACTTCGCGATTTTGGCTGCCGATCAAATCATCAACTCTGCTGCTAAAATGTTGCAGATGTCGGGTGGACAGTATGGTTGTCCTATCGTTTTCCGTGGTGGAAATGGTACAGCAGGACAATTGGCTGCAACGCACTCACAAAGTTTCGAAGCATTTTATTCTCACGTACCAGGATTGAAAGTGATTACGCCTTCAACTCCATATGATGCGAAAGGATTGTTGAAAGCCGCGATTCGTGATAATGACCCGGTTGTTTTCCTTGAATCTGAGAAGATGTACGGAGACAAAGGCGAAATTCCAGAAGGAGAATACATTATTCCAATTGGAGTTGCTGATGTGAAACGCAAAGGAACTGACGTAACAATCGTTTCTTTCGGGAAGATCATGAAAGTGGCTCACGAAGCTGCTGAAGTTTTGGAGAAAGAAGGAATTTCAGTTGAAATCATAGATTTGAGAACTATTCGTCCGATTGATTACGCTTGTATCGTTGAATCGGTTAAGAAAACAAACCGTTGTGTGGTTTTGGAAGAAAGCTGGCCGCTAGCTTCTATTTCTTCTGAAATCGCTTACCACTTGCAACGTTACGCATTCGATTACTTGGATGCGCCGGTACAACGTGTTACACAAACAGACACACCATTTGCATTCTCACCAACGTTGATCGATGCAGCTCTTCCAAATGTGGAGCGTTTGATCAAAGCGGTAAAAGCAACATTGTATAGAAATTAAGATTTCGAGATATTATTTTGGAGAATGGTCGCTAGCAATAGCGGCCATTTTTTATTTAAACCATTAAGGATTTAAGATTCATTAAGGACACTTGTTGTAATTCTTAATGTCCCTTAATTGCTTAATGGTGAAAAAGGTGTTGTTGAACTAGAACAGTACAATCCCAACCGAATGTCTAGAAATATTTGAAAAATGATTATCCGCTAGCGGAATGGAGTAATGATACATAATGCTAAAGCGGCCGAGTAAGCTAAATCCAGCTCCCAAAGTTGCTCTGGTGTCATTCTGTGTAAAATCAAAATTGGTGTAATTCACAGCGCCAATTTCAAAACAGGTGAACCATGGTGTATTGTAACTCAACAGAATTTGCTGACCTAAATAGGAGTTGTCTGATTTAAAACTTCCAAGTAAAGAAGTGGAAAAGCCCATGAAACTCTTTTCATTTTGTATGTGTTTTCCTCCATTTTCGAATTCGAATCCGCCTGTGTTTTTGAAGGAATATCCAGCTTTAAGAAAGGATCTTTCCTGGTAATGGTAACCCGTGCGAAATCTATGAATCTTATTGTAAGCTCTTCCTGGAATCAGATAAACTCTGTCTAATGCATGTTTGCTTAACGGAAGTGATTCTTTGTAAAACGGTTTTCCATTATCATAATCGTAATACAGTGCAGATTCTCTTTTGTCATTTTGTATACTATCATAATAGACCGAGGTAAATGCCTCTATTTTAACAGAGTTATCTGGATGGATGCAGAGCAAATTCATGTATCTCTGAAGTAAATCCTTTTTTGTAGAGTTCAATAAAGTAAACCACCGTATCGTTCGAATAAGTGACCGTTCCGTCAATGAGAAGTAAACCATCTTTGAACTGCGGTTCTCCATTTGGTGTGTAAACGGTTTTGTAGTTTTTACGCCACTTTTCTTTAAAGAAAGACTTAATCGGATTCTTCCCATTATCGTAATGCTCGTAGCCATAATACTTGGCATTTTCTTGTGAAGTAAGATTGACGTTCGAATCCAGATAAACAACCCAATAACCATTCTTTTTGTGTTTGTCGTTATACTGATTGAGTGTATCAGTTGACTCTTGCGAAAATGAAGTGTGTGAACTGAAAAGCAGGATTAAGAGCAAGCTTAATCCTGAAAATTGGTTGAATGATATTTTCAACATGCGCATGATTTATTTTAGTTTATATGAGCCGGATTTCTTTCTGGTAACACCATCTGAACCTTTAATGGTTGTTTGAATCGTTATATAAATAAATTCTTTTTCTCTGGGTTTTGCTAAAGCTTCCTGCAATGCCATCATTCCTTCGTTGGAAATGACTCCACCACTTCCTTTGTAAGTTTTGGTTTCGCCTGCAATGATCATTTCATATGATAGCACGACAAAAACCACCGAAGTTGGAGCAATGATCTTTCCATCATCGTAACCACAGGAAATCACAGAATCCAATTTGGCTTCTTCACCGTCAACCGCATTTCCCAGGAATAGTTCGGGAGGAGGAAGATTTGCAACTCTGAATTTTATTCTATCCAAAGTATCACGAAGATTTTTCGACAACACCAGAACCGTTGCTTCCTTTTTAGATCCGGAAACACTGGCTGAGTATGTTTTGGTTACGCTATCTAGCAGCCTCAAATTCACTCCATCGCCGGTAATGATGGTCTTCTTCTTATAGTTTCCGTCGCCAAGTTGAATTTTGTTGTTATAACCACGATACAGAATATTGTTGTCAGGAATGTTCAAAACACCTTGTGCGAATGCGTGATACTTCCCGATGGAAATAAGAATGGCTATGAAGAACAGGTTTCTCATCGGTAAAGTATAAATCGACCGAATTTGTTTCTGACAACATTGTCCGGACCTTTAATATGGGCATTAATGTAAATGGATTTGGGTAATTCCTCTGCTGGAATTTCACTCATGATTTTTCGAATTTCCGGAGTTAATATATCTCCCGTAACTTTGAATTCAGCTACTTCATATTCATAAATTCTCAAAGTGTAATCCAAGACTTTGTACGAATCATCATAAAAGTTGATGTCTGAATAATAGCTGATCCTCAAAATGGTGTCGTTTGCTTGAAGCGTGTCATTTTCCTTCGTATAACCTAACGAAAAGAATGGGGGTGGAAGTGATCTTATCCGATATGAATAGGTCTTCAAGGTGTCTTTTCCGTTTTCTGAAATGATATGAATTCGGGCGTCTTTGTGTTCTGGAGTAACTTTGACTTCATATTGATTTTTACCCTTAGAGGTAATGCTCATGTTTTCACCAACTATGCGGATTTTCTTTTTGTATTGACCGATTGCGAGTTCAATTTTATTGGGATAATTGGCCCATAATAAGTTCATCTCGGATAAGTTGAGTGTTCCCTGACCAATAGAATTTGTCACAACAAACAAGCTTAAGAGTATAAGAATTCTCATAGCCGATAAGTTGATTTTACAATTCTCCAACGTCCATCTGGACCAATGGTATAAACTTCTACCCAAATGGTACTTCCATCAGCAAGTGCCTGAATTTCTTTTGAAACGGATTCTGATATTTGGTTTCCTGAAAAGTATCGAAGCGTTTTATCGGGCATCATAATGGTTCCGGAAACAATTTGAAACTGACAAACCATTGGGATTTCAGGTCGGTATTTGGCAAAGAATTTCGTTTCAGTTTTGTTTATTTCTCCACCTGGATCAGCTGCCCCAAAATATAAAACCGGATCAGGGAGTGTTCGAATAGTTACTTGAAACGTGTCAATTGGGGCATTCGTTTTTGCGTTGAGCATGTAAATTGTTCCCTTGTTGGCAGAAGCAGTAACTCTTGCTGTACAAGTGTAAGTTTTGATGGATTTGTCTTCCGAAACAGTAAACTCAAAATCGGGACTTTCCAATTTGATCTTTTTGACTTTGACCTGTGGAGCAGCTTCTAACGGATTGTCGTAACCGCGATAGAATGCCATTAGTTCAGGCATTCCAACAACAACCTGTCCAAAGCCAGTAGACGAAACAAAAAGGAGTAAGATTGGAATTAGGTGTTTCATAGCATGAAGATAATGCTTTTCAGAGAAATCATAACACAAAAAAGCCCTGCGGTCATCGAGCGTAGTCGAGTTGCAGAGCTTTTAAATTCGTTCTAAGAAAATCTACTGAACAATCTGTTCTACGTGCAGTCCGTCCATGGAAAGCGTTCCGTAAACAGTCACTTTTTTATTCGTGTTTACTTTTGCTCCTTTAGAGTTGGTAATTTTAATATCGGCTGGTGACCAGTTTTCTTTCAATTCTGCAATCTGACTCTCACCTGTTCCGGTTACCACTTTCAAACTGATTTTCTCATTGTTTGCGGTAACAATGTCAACAGTTGTTTCGTTGTCGATCAATACAAACATTGGAACTTCTAGCTTTCCTTCGATCTTGAATGTTTTGTCATAGTTCTTGTCGACTTTAGCCTCTTTCTCCGTTAAAGTTGGAAGATTCATCGCTGCATAGTCTTCAGAAATTTCATCAACATATTCCATTCCTGTTACATCAAGATAAACGGTATAATCCTTTTTCTTTGAGTAAGATTCAATGGCATATAAAGTTCCCGTTAAACGAACGCGTTGGTTCGCTCCAATCTTCTTTCCGCTTTTATCCATGATCACAAAATCAGAAGGATGGTATTCCTTTGGAAGTTGCTTCATCTGATTTTTGCCATTTCCAATGGGCATATTTGTGTAAAGGTATTTTCCGGTTGTTTGGTTTCTGTGACCATACACATTTACGCTTTGTGTTGTAGCTGTAAAGTTCGAGATTACGGATGTTTGAACATATCCTTCAACTATCACAGGAATACGTTCTTCGCTTGTATATGCAAGCGCCTGATCGTAAGTCATTTTTTTCGGAGGTCCAACTTTTTTTTCTTCAGTTGTAACTGTTACTCCCGGATCAGTTGTGCTGGTTTGGTTTCCTGAACAACTGTATATAAAGAGTCCAACGGTAGAAAGTAGAATGAGTTTTTTCATGGTTTTCGTTGTGTGTTTGATGATCAAATATAATTGAAAATTGGATTGAAGAATACTTCGTTCGTCTCTACGAAATGGAATTCCTGCAACTTTTAGAGTGATTGGTATAACGCTTTAGGTAGAAAAGCTCATCAAATTTGTGCAGAAGCCAGCGGTTTCAACTCAATGAGTATTCAAATTAAAAGTAAGAGCGTATGTTTCATCATATTAAAGAATTGCAGTTTAAAGCACGTGTATCAAAGCCAGATCCACGTTTTGCCAGATTGTTATTGGAACAATTTGGTGGTCCGAATGGTGAATTGAAAGCCGCAATGCAATATTTTGTTCAGGCTTTTGGTTGTCGAAAGCCGCATCCGGATAAGTATGACATGTTGATGGATATTGCTACTGAGGAATTCAGTCATCTGGAGATTGTTGGCGCAACCATTCAAATGCTTTTAACTGGTGTCAATGGTGAATTGAAAAATGCTGCTGATGAATCTGATCTGAACAAATTGCTTGATGGTTCGACGGCCAAGGAAACCTATATTCATGATGCGTTGGTTGATCCGCACTTCTTTCTGGTAAGTGGTGGAACTCCAGCTTTGACAGATAGTAATGGTAATCCCTGGTCATCGACATATATTATGGGAATGGGTGATATTACGGTTGACATGCGATCGAATATTGCGGCTGAAGCCACTGCCAAATTGGTTTATGAAAATTTGATGAAGTTCACTGATGATGAATACGTTAAGGAAACGCTGCGT
This sequence comes from uncultured Flavobacteriales bacterium, assembly GCA_946479125.1. The sequence goes on along the minus strand of CAMLET010000102.1, from coordinate 441 downwards.
TTTCTCATGACACGTGAAGTTGCGCATTTACAAATGTTCGAAGCGGCGCTTGACAGTGTTCAGCCAAACTTTCCTCCGGGAATCCTTCAAAGTGATCCAAGATTCAGTAACAAGTATTTCAATATGTCGGATGGTGAGAAATTCACTGGCCCATGGAATGAAGGTAAAAGTCCGGAAATGGGTGAAGAATGGCAGGTTGTTGAAAATCCGATGGAACATGTTCAGGAAACCGATGGTTTGTTGAGTGAAGAGATTGAAGGAACAGATCGTACCGAAAAATCAGTACAGAAAGCTAACAAGGAACTCAGCGCTCAACGTAAGAAAGAAGTGGATGACGCAACAAAACCTGTGAAAGGCTTGTTCAGTTGGTCAAACGATTAGAAAATGAAACTGGAAAAATCCAAATTCAGGTATAGATTATTAATCTCCTTTCAATTGATG
>CAMLET010000101.1 GCA_946479125.1 uncultured Flavobacteriales bacterium | reverse complement strand
TTCCACAAATGGAAATATTCGTGTGCGACCAAATTCAGGAAGTCTTTATAATCTGCTCCGTATGTCCAGCGATTAACACTCAAAACACATGAATTGGAGTGCTCCAAACCACCTTGTCCGTTAATTACGTTGTGAATGATGAACGTGTAATTCTTGTTTGGATTTGTACCTCCAAAAACATCATTTGCAGCATGAACTATCTTTTCCATATCACGCTTCAAGTCACTCATATCGTAATTTCCTATTCCGTAAATGGCAACCTCGTGATTTGTTCCATCTACATTGAAATAGAATACTTCCTGATTTCCAATTTCAAGCGGAGAATCTACCAAAACGTCGTAATTCGAATAGTCGAAAGTAGTTACTCCTGAATCACTTATTAAACCTTCTGCAGATTTCGGAAGAGCAGTTGAAATGGTATTGAATCCTGAATATGGATAAACCGTTAATTTACCAGCTTTATCTTTAAATCCATCAACATAACAGAAAACACCACTTCCGGAAACAAAACCGTGAGAGAGATCCAGGAAGCTCGTTCTAACAGATAATTCGAAAGCATAAACTTCATATTTCACCGAAACCTTTTTTGCTTTACCTTTTGCAATTTTCCATGCATTTTTCGTTGTCTTCGTCACAGTCAATTCCTTACCATTTTCATCATAAGCCTTCACTAAATTGACATTCTTTGAAAACTCACGAACCAAGTATGAACCCGGAGCCCAAACAGGAAGTTTAACGGTAAGCTCGGTTTGCTTGAAATTCAGCAACTCCATTTCCACCTCGAAATAATGATTCTGTGGTTTGGTCATTCTCAGGTTGTAATTTACGGTTTGAGAAAAGGATAATGAGGAAATAAAAAGGGTAATAAGGACAATTAATCTCATGACTACTATTTGATTCGTTTTCGTGCATCTAATTTGATTTCTTTCGGAATACACTGATATCAAAGATAATAATTCACGGAAACTTGCAGTAGTTCGATTTTGGAAAACTATTTTCCCGCAGAGTGCGCAGAGATCGCAAAGGTCATAAGAAATATAAAATATCCTCTGAATGAAACTCAACTAATACGTCGGCTTCTCTGATTTTTGACTTTTACCTTTTGACTTTTGAATTAGTTTACAGCTCCTGAAACTCCCACTTCGGATTGCCCTTTACACCACTTTCGTTGTAGAAATCGATGAAATGCAATTTGTAATGGAATCCTTCTCTGTCTTGAATGATGTAATTCTTAGTAGGATCGACAGCGTATGTTGAACCATCAAAAACCTTCCAGTCGTAGCCAATTGTATTGATTGCCGGAGCCAACGTGTAATTGGCCAACGACGCAAAATTGATATCTGAGAAAGGTGTTTCAAAGTCGGTTGCTGATAACGTAGAATAATGGTTTAGCAAACAACCTGTCACCAAATATGTCGTTAATTCAGGTTCGTAAAACACATGAATGTATTGGGTGAAAACCAAATCCCAGTCGGCTTTTGGAGGTTCTATCATTACCACAGAATTACTGTTGAATGAAAGAAAAGCGAAGTTGTACAGATCATCTTTTGTAATCGTCATTTCGGTTAAACTGTTTCCATTCAAAAGCGAAAACTTCACTGTATATTCAGTTCCGTTTACTGTTTCAAAAATGATCTTGCGGAATCCTTGATGAACGCCGGTTTCACTGTAGCCTCGATCGATAATATATACCTCGTTGTTTCCAACCCAATCTCCAATAGCCGTCGAATCTAGATTTCCTGAGGAAGCATCCCAAGCTTTATGTGCAGCAAAACCAGAAGTATCTGTTATTGATGTAAAATCAGTTGAACCAGTATTGTAAGCATACATGGATTTTGAACCATTCAGAATAATTCTATTTCCGGAAGCAGAAGCTTCGAATCCTAAATCCCAAGCTGTTTTCAAATTTTGACCAACAACCGAATTTGTTTTCAGATCAAAGTAAACCTGGTATTTGTAATTCGACGACATGTCTATTGAAGAAGTTATCACTGAGCCGCTATCGTGTTTTGGAACAGGTAATTCTCCCTTTTTACAAGAGGTAAAAACAACAGTAAGTGCAATTATCAACACCAAAATATTTTCTTTTTTACACTGAGCTTGTCGAAGTGTCATTTTTCCTTCTTTTTATAAATCAGGTTAATATCTGTTTTCACAAAGTACGTTCTACCCATTGCCATTGGAATAGAAGTTGATGAGCCCGAATGTGCTGACCCAGTACTCGAGCCAATTACATTTCGAACGTTGAATATGTTTTTCGCTCCTACAGTAAGCGTAATTCTTTTTTGCCAGAATGTTTTCGTAACAGAAGCGTCCATCATGTTATAATCAGCAATCGAAGAAACGTACAACTGGTTATTCTCATCAAGACTTACATTCGGTGTTTTACCTGTGTATTTGTAGAAAAGAGAAATGGTCAAATCTTTTTCAAAAGCGTACTGAAGATTACATCTTCCTTCCGGAGAATAGTAAAAATCATCCACTTCCATTGTTTCTGAAAGCTCATTGTATCTTCCCACATATGAACCACCAACTGTTGCCGTCAATCCTTTCCATCTTGTTTCTAGTTGAAGCTGAGTGCCAAGTGTTTTGTACCTGCTCAAGTTGAAATACGTGTATTCCGTAGCTGAAGCTTGAGCAAGCGTTATCAGGTTTTCAATGGTGTTGTAGAAGTACAAATTCTCGAGTTTTAAATCGACATTCTTAACTGTAAAACTGCGGCTATAGCTCAATGAGAAATTATGAGAGTATTCCGCTTTCAAATCCTCATTTCCTTTTATGTTATGGTTGACATCTACGAAATAGAAATACAAATCTTTCAATGATGGCGCTCTGAAGCCGCGAGCGTAAGAAAAACGAATAATGTTCCCTTTTCCAATTTCCTGCTTAATGTTAATCGACGGAATTACAGGTGCCTGGTAAGCTGTGTTGTAACTCAATCGAACTCCGGGACGAATAACCGTTTTATCAAAAGGCTTGTATTCGGCACTGGCAAACAATGAATAATCCCCAATTTGTTGCTTAGTGTCTTTGATCCTTAATCCAGTTCCGGTTTCGTGTTGTAAATCGTAACCAACTTCCCCATTCAACTTTGCATCTGGACGTGAAGAACTGAATGTTCCGCGTACTGTAATGTTGTTGAACGTTGAGGTATCCTGATCGCTCGAATTAGCCGTCAATGTTTGGTTCAACGTTGTCAAATCGTTGATATATGTGTTCTTAATTCTTCGGTAATAATTGTTTGCGAAGATCAAGTTTGTGTTCGTGTTTTTAAAGATCTTACCAACTAATGTCAGTGAATGATTGAATCGATTCGTGGTGTAATAATCATCGAAAGCGGTTTCGTAATATGGTTGTCTTGGCAAACCTCTATTCATGATCTGTTCGTAGAAATAATCAGAAGTGAAGCCTAGTTTTGTTCTTTTTAGTTGTCGACCGATAAATGCTGTTCCGAAGAATTGTTCCTTCGGTTTCCAGTCCATAACTCTTGTTGAGTCGGCGAGTTTTTCTTGTTCAATTTTGAATGGATTGTCTTCGTATTTCCATCCGTCGAAATAATTTCTTCCGCCTAAAAGCGAAAAGGTATAATTCTTTGTAGAATGCGCCAATCGAGCGGAATAGTTGTATTGACCAATGCTTTCGTAATAACCAGTTACAGAAGCTGAAGAACTTGGTTTTTGAAATTTCTTCGTTATAATATTGATGGTTCCGGCAAGTGCGTCGGTTCCGTAACTTACAGAAAGTGGTCCTTCAACAATCTCAATTCGTTCTACGTTGTTCATGTTGATCTGTGAAATGTCGATATTACCATTCACGCGACCAGTTACAGCAACTCCGTCAATCAGAATTTTGACGTTCTGACCCGAAATTCCTTGTAAACTCATACTACTTCCAAGAACATTGTCTTGCGAAAGTCGAATGTTTAGTGAATTGGAAAGTACATCTCGAAGGTTTTGAGCACCCATTTTATCTATGGTTGCTCGGTCGATCACGCGAATTTTGTGAACCGCATTTTCAATCGAACCTTCTTGATATTGGGCAGTGATAACAACTTCGCCTAAGTTCTTTCCTTTTGGATAAAGTTGAAATTGATTTTTCGGTTGAAGTTTTCCTGTAAAGGTAAATTTATCAAAATCCTTGTGCGAAATCGTAATGAAGTAAGTTTCACAAACCAACTCCGAAGGCAAGGAAATCCTACCCTCAGAGTTCGTTTGAATATGTTTGACCTGCGAATCTCCTGCGCAACTAATCGTCACTTCTACGGCAGAAACAACTGCATTATTTGTAGAAGAAACAAACTGAAGTTCCTGCGCATTCATTGCCGAAGCAAAGAAAACCAATATAAAAACGGCAAGTCTAAACTGCATGATTATTTTTGGATAAAGCTGTTGATTCCGTTACGAATTTCAGTTGTAGCTTCAGCTGAATTGTATTTTGCCGGATCTGAATATTTGTCAGCCAATTCAAACAATTTCTCAAACAACATTTTGTTCTCAACACGTTTGATAATTGCCAACGATGGATTTGCTGCATAAACATCAACCCAAACTTTGCGAACATCAGCCCAGTACTTTGAAGTTGCATTCCAGTATTCCAAAGCCGGTTGTGCGTTGTAAGCACCTGTTGTAAATTTCTCTACACCACGTTCCCAACAAATCAACTTGTCAATTCCATCCTTACGAAGGATTTTCTCATTGTCCTGGTTGAATGTCCAACCTGTTGCATCAATCTCAATCTGGCTGTGACGTTTCAATACATTGTATTCTGCTTTACGAGGCAATTCTCTTCTAGGAAGCGGTGCATCAGCAACACTTTGCCAAAAATGACGACCATCAACATGCACCCACGTTCCGTAACCTTCATAACGTGGTGAATCGTCTACCTGAAATACTTTTTGAGTCCATGTTCCTTTTGCTTTCTCAGCAGAAATCGTTGTCTTTTTCCAGGTATCATCCTTGTAATAACTCAACAATTCTGTGTTTTGGTAAACCCAATCCTGACGCCAGTGTTTTATAATCATCGTATCGCTAACGATCAACAAATGCTGAAGAACCACTTTCGTTTCTGTTTCTTCAAGAATCGTTACGTATTCAATTCCAAAATCAAATTTGCGGTCATGGTATTTGTAAGCTGTGTCTGGAGCAAAGGTTTCAGCAAACTCAAAGTTTACTTTGTAAATTCCAGCCATTGATTTAATTGCGGCTTTATCCTGATTGATTTTAGCCAATTCAACCGGAGTGAATTTTGAAACGGGTGCTGTTGCTTTTTGAGCCGTAAGATTTAGTGAAACTAAGGCTGTTAAAAGCAGAATCGATTTTTTCATAATTGTTATGCTATATATGCGCAAAAGACAATCCCTGAAAACAGGAATTGTCTGATGCTTGTTTTAAAAATTAACTTACTGTACAATAAGGTGTTGCTGTGATGTAACACCGTTTGAAGTCAAAGCCACCAGGTAAACACCATTGTTAAATGTTGATGTATTTACATTGATCACTTGTAAACCTGTAGCTGTTTGCGTTGCGAAAACTTCTTTACCATTCATATCCAAAATCTTGATATCAGAAACTGAAGCTGCATCAACAACAATGTTTGTCATTCCGTTAGAAGGATTTGGATAAATAGAAAAGAATGCGCTTTCTTTATCTTCAACAGAAAGCGAAGAGATTTTCTCTTTAGAGAATATGTTAATGTTATTTGCAGCAGGATCAACAGCTGTAGAACCAGTTGTAAACTTCGTGAATACCAATTTCCAGATATCACCAGCTTTATCTTTTACAAAGTAAACTACATCACTTGGAACTGTTTGTGCCTGAGCATTTTTCCAGTTGTATCCAATTGCGTTCGTATAATCGCTGAACGTTTGAGACGAGTAATCTTCGAAATTATCAACGTTTGCAACACCTGAAACATTTACAGATTCTACTCCCAGATTCGACAAAATCCCGAAAGACATGTATTGCATGTTCGGAGCAATTGAAGCATCGTATTGCAAGAAGGTGAAATCCCAGTTTACAGAAGCAGGCTCACGATCAATTACGGTATTCGTATTGATCTTGTAATAAACAAAGTTTTTAGACGAATATGGTGCAAAAACCAATGTTTGAGTTGTTGCAACGGCTCCGTTTTGTAAATCCGCAGAAATAATTTCGTACTGTCCCGAAAGCGTAACAAGATTGATGTAGAATTTCTTCGTGGAATTATCGTTGTATTTTACTACAAACACACGGTTTGCTAAAATCGAATGAGAATTCATATCGTAACTTCCCCATCCGTAATCGTAGCTTCCAATTTGAGGAGTACGGTTAAGCGCTCCAACCGACCAGGAAGAATCGTTGTTTACCAAAGCAGTCAACGCAGCGAAATTCACTGTTTCCAATGTATCGAAAGAATTTGCAGGAGTTGAATTAGGAATAGCATACACTTTTCCAACTTTCGAATTGAAAAGAATTGTACTTGTAAGTGGACTTGATTGAGATGCTGTCGATGCCAAAGCCAAATCCCATTCCGTGGAAGTTCCTGTTGCCTGATTGTCGTTTGCTAAACTGTACCAAACGTTTGTTGCGTAATTTGCACCTGTTGTAACGGTATCTACAACCACTTGTGCGTTTAATGTACTGAAGCTCGCAAGAGCAATAATTGATAGTAATGATTTTTTCATATCTGAAATAAGTTTCATTATTAAGATTTATTCTAAATAACTTTTGCAAAGATCGTGGTCGAATGAGGAACTGGCAATACCTAGAGTGGTTGAAACTGTATACCTAAAAGAGGTTAGAAATAGTTCAAAAAAAGATCAAAAAGATCAAAGGTTTCAATTGAGCTTTTGAACATTTAAACCTTTTGAACTTACTTTATGTATCCGGCTTCGAGCGCGTATTTAGCCAATTCGTAGCTATGATTTACACCCAGTTTTCTGTAGATATTCTTCTTGTGGGTATTTACCGTAAACAAACTGATATGAAGCATTTCTGCCACTTCTTTCGGGCGATTTCCATTCACAAGTAATTGGATGATCTCCAATTCACGCTCGGTAACATCGTCTTGTGTTTTAGGCGTTTTTTGAGCTATTTCATTTTCCAAAATAACGTCGATAACATCACTGGAGAAGAATTTTTTGTTCATTGAACAACTGTAGATGGCTTTATTCAACTCATCTTCTGAACAATCTTTCAAAACATAATTCTTGATCCCGATGTTCAGAATCTTATTGATTTGATCGTGAGACTTCTCGTGAGAAATAACCAGAATTTGAACAGAAGGATAATTCTTACGAATCGATTCAATGAATCCAACTGAGAAACAATCGTCGCAGCAATGATCTACAATTAGTACATGAGGAAGTGCATTCTGGAACAAGTGAGTTAAGGCATCAGCGTTGGCAACTTCTCCTGAAAACTCGAAGTCTGAGTTCTCTTCGATGAGATGTTTTAATCCTCTTCTAACGATAAAAGCAGTGTCTGCAATAACAATCTTAATCTTCTCCAAAACCTTAAACTTGTTTAGACTAATTCTAAACAACAAAATTATCCCAAAGTTCCTACCCACCTATACCCTATTATTGGTATTTCTACCACGGTAGTAATGTGAAACCCAAATCGGGGTTGATTTTAATTTACAAAAGAAGGCATGGAAGTGAAAATTCAAACAGGATTATTAATCATTTAACTAGAAGTTCATATGGTTTTCAAACCCACAACACAAAGACAACGGACCTTTGTAGGGATAAAACGAAATGAAAAAAACACTTCTTATTGTATTCGGAGGATTTGTACTTGTGCTTCTGACTTTTGCCATATTCAGTTATACTGTAACTAAAAAAGTACATCTCAACCACATTTTATTGTCGAACATTGATAAGAATGCGGAGTTGATTCAAAAGCATAAGGAGTATGTTCTTCAGTTTGCAACCCACACGGCTTTGTTTGATTCTACTTCGGTCAATCAAACTTACATTCAGGACGAACTGGAGAGTTTTAATCGAACTCAAATCCGACGAGCGAAGATCAATATTCCTAAGAATAGTAATGCTCAATTTTATCTTCATCAAAATTCGAACATCGAAAGTCAGTTGTTTTTAGCCATTGGAAAACTTGGATTTAAAGAACAGGGTGTACTGGGAGAAATGCGTTTTGCCATTCACCAGGCTGAAGAAAAATATCCCGAAATTGAGAAGGATCTTCTGTTAATGCGTCGACATGAGAAAGACTTTATCATGCGCTTAGACGACAGTTATGCATTGAAGCACAAAGCTGTTTTCGACAAATTGAATAAGTCTATGGCGAACAATCCTGAACTGATCAGCTATGAAAAACAGTTTGTTGAAGCTCAATTGTTATTCCACAATATTTACTCCGATGATAGCGCGCTTTTTACCAAATGGCAGAAAAACATTGAATTGCTTCAGGCTGAAATTCGACAAGAGCGTTCGAAACTGGTAGCAAAAAGTTCTGAACTATCCAATTCGGCTTTGAACACGCAACTCTTTCTCTCACTGATTATTTTAATCATACTTATTGGAACGAGTTATTGGTGCATTTCACGTTTTACACGACAAGTGAACTCGCTTCAAAAATCCATGGGCGATTTTGTAGAATCGAAATACAAGAACCGCAACTTCAACATGACCATTCCAAAGAATGAAATCGGCCAGTTAATGAAACGTTTCCTACAGCTTGCCCGAAAAATTGAAATCGAAGTTCGTTATCTGGAAGAACGTGTTGACAACAGAACAAAGTCACTACGGCATAAAAACGAGTTACTGGAATACCAGCACAACGAGATTGTTCAAAGCTTGAATTACGCGCAGAATCTCCAACAGTCGCTTTTGGTATCACACCGAAGAATTTCTCAGCAGTTCAAAGATTCATGTATTCATTATTCGCCTAAGAATCTTGTTGGTGGTGATTTTTACTGGATGAAAACGTTCAAGCGCGGAAAATCGGACATGATCCTTTTTGCTTTGGCGGATTGTACCGGTCATGGTGTTCCAGGAGCTTTAATCAGCGTACTTGGAATGAATACACTGGATGAACTTTACGCAAATGGTGCAACGAATCCGGCAACACTTTTAAATCAATTGAGACTGGTGATTAGTCGACGATTCAATACAGAAAACGAACAGCGAC
>CAMLET010000100.1 GCA_946479125.1 uncultured Flavobacteriales bacterium | reverse complement strand
ACGGAAATGTCGCTGAAATGACGAAAACAGAAGGTATTGCAAAAGGTGGAAGTTTTTATCATCCGGCAACAGCTGCAACTGTGTCTTCAGAGATAAAGTTTGTAGGACCGCAACCTTGGCTTGGGTTCAGAATTGTGGGACAATATAAAATTTGGTAGTATGAGCATTAGAATTCACTCGTCAGAGAATAGAAAAACGATCAATTGGGCAGGAGGGACGAGTACAGAAATGTTTATTTATCCTTCGGATGGAAATTTTTTAGATCGAAATTTCATTTTTAGAATCAGCTCAGCGACAGTTGAAGTTGAACACAGCGATTTTACTTTTTTTGAAGGGATTACACGTCATTTAATGATCTTGAAGGGCGAACTGGAATTGATTCATGTGAACCGCTACACCAAAGTGCTTTCCGTGTATGAGCAAGATACATTTTCCGGTGAATGGGAAACCAAGAGCATTGGAAAAGTGACTGATTTCAATCTGATGTTAAAAAGTGGTGCAGAAGGAAGTTTAAAGCATGTTGGTTTGAATCAGGGAGAACTAAAGAAGCTTGAATTGAACGGAAAACGCAATTTCGCTTATGTTGCAAAAGGTTTGTTCGATTGCAACGGAACAACCGCTCAGGCTGGTGATTTGATTGAATTTGACACAACGGAAACAACAATTGCAGAATTTCTTTGCGAAGAAGATGGCGATTTGATTTGGATTGAAGTAAACCACGACTGATCTGTTCTGAGCATTGATCTTTCAATTGTTTACGGTTGAATAAACTGAAATAGTGGTAAAAAAGCGCAAAGAAAGAAGGACCAAAGATAAGGCCCGTCATAGGCTGACTTTGCTTTAGACAAACTGATCTAAATTCTAGCACAAGACATTGGTTTAAATTTTTAATATGACATAACGAATTTGGAAAAGTTGGACATTAACAATGGCGGTTGGAATTATCGTTTCAACAATTACTTTTTTTATTGTTTCTCAAGCAGATATGAGGGAACTTTTCTGGTATTTTAGAGCAAGTGTTGTCGGATCTCTAATTAGTTTTCCAATTCCACTGATCATCTATCTTTTAGATCTTAGAAATTCAACTATGGAAACGACAGATCGTTATGATAAAGTCATAAAACACCATTTTTTAATTACGTTGATCGTGATGATAATTGAAGCTACAGTTGCTGCGGCATTAACTAATGAGAATACCAGTTGGGGGAATTTTGCTCCAGTGTTTTTTGGAATGGTGATTGTCTACTATTGTTTTTATGGACTTTTCTCCTTCATTGTGTGGCGAATTGTAAATCGTGATCTAAGGAGTTAAGGCGGCAATTAAATCTATTTCTCAATCATCTGAACCGCTGTAAACATCTCCGCTTTTTTGCCTGGTTGAAGTACTTCATTTCCATACGTATATTCGTATTTCGAAATCCAGTCTTTGTATTCCTTTCTGTACAGAAAAATACGATGCTGGTCGTGATCTGAATCCAAATAGGTTATAATGAGTTTGTTTTCATGAAATCTATACTTGAATTTTCGTTCTCCGTTATATAGAATTTTGTCTTCTGGTATCTTATTCTTTTTCAGATCAATCGGCGTTGACCAAGCCACTTGACCGTCATCAGAATAACCAGTTGAATCGGTTTTGAAGTGATAGAAGTTGTGATAGTGATAAAATTCGCTGTTCCATGTTGTTCCTTTGAGGGTTTTTACAGGAATGGAATCCAGATGCTTTTCATCTTCAAACTTGTCTTTAGCGGCTCCTTCCGGATTTGGCAATGAACGTTTCGAAGGATTTGGGATTTCTCTACTCGCGTCTGTTTCAGCTTCGGAGCAGGCTGTCAGAATGATTAATGAGAATGATAGGTATATGACGGTTTTCATGGTTAAATATTGTTTTACAAAATTACAGAATTATCCAAATTCGGAATCTGAGTCAGTATAAATAAGTAGCTTCACTTAATAGGGGTGATTTTACCTATATTTGTTAATGGACAGTTTAAATTGTCTATCTATGAAGATAAAAAAAGTAGTCATACAGAATTTTAGGGGAATCGATTCTACATCGATTGATTTAAATAAAAAGCTAAATGTATTTGTCGGAGCAAACGGAGCGGGTAAATCGACAATTCTTGATGCAATAGTGATTTCTCTTTCTTGGCTGGTTAATCGAATTCAGCGTGAAAACTCATCTGGAAAACCAATCACGGAGTCGAATATAAAGAATGACACACCATTTGCTACGATAGAAACGGAAATATTAAAAGATAATTCAACTTACAGTTGGAGAGTTGCGAGAACTCTAAAAGGAGAGCCATCAATTGAGAAATCTGAACTTGTCGGAGCATCAGAGTTGGCATCATTGTTTCAAAGTAATCTTAAACTTAAAGATTCACTGCCAATTATTGCTTATTATCCGGTTGATAGGGTTGTGAGCGGAATGTCACCTGATTTGAGTAATAAAGAATCTATTAATATCCTTGATGTATATGATAATTCTTTAGGAGGACGAACCAATTATCAATCCTTTTTTGAATGGTTTCGTTTACAAGACGATATTATTAATGAGCGGGTTAATTCCAGAACTAAATGGATGATTTCTCATAAAAGTTGGGTTAGACAAAAGACTAATAAGTTGTTACTCGCTTTAGATAAAATTGTAGAAGTTGATAAGTTAGATTCTGATCATGTATATAGGATTAGAAAGAGACTTAGAAATGGTGATTTTATATTCGATGAACCAAGACACTTGTTTAGTGAATTAGGTGAGTTAGTTCATTTCGCGAGATATTCAAAGAAGGAACTAGATGATTATAGTAGAATTATTCATGAGCTTGAATTTATGCTACACAAGATGGGGTCATTGTCTGATTCACATAGAGATAACTTGATTGAATTAAATGAGTATCCCTTTAGAATAATTGAGCACCTACTTAATGATGTTCTGCATATCTTTTCATATCGTGAGCAAGGACTGAAGGATTTAAAAGCCTATTATTTTGTTTGGGAAGCGTTACAGTTTTCTGTCCTTTTAAGTTTGTGGTGGACAAGTGAGAAATGTAAGTCTGAAGTTGAAGATTTGTTTAAATCAATTAAGAGAACTATTCATAAATGGGATAGTGTTTATATACAGGAATTTGTTTCCAATATTCGCATAATTGTTGACCAGGATTTAGAAAGATATCGAAAAGCAACGATCAGTGAAGGTAGAGAATTGTACTATGTTACGAAGACGATTGAAAATTTTATCCCAGAATATTCGAATTTAAGAATTAGTCGAATCCCTAGACCTCATATGTTAGTTGATAAAAGTGGAGTAAGTATGGTATTAGATCAACTTTCAGATGGAGAAAAAAATCTTATTGCTCTTATTGGGGATATTTCTAGAAGATTATCCATTGCAAATCCTTATAGTGAAAATCCTCTGAAAGGTGATGGGATTATTTTGATCGATGAAATTGATTTGCATTTGCACCCAGGTTGGCAACGATTAATGCTTCCTCAACTAGCAAAGACTTTTCCGAATTGTCAGTTCATTGTAACAACTCATTCACCGCAGGTAATTAGCCATGCAAAAGCCGAAAGTATTTTTCTTCTAAAATTAAATAAAGGTCAATTTTCCTATTCCAAAGCAACCGAATCTTATGGGAAAAATTCAGATCGAATTCTTGAAGATTTGTTAGGTGTTGATGCCAGACCAGCGAAAGAAAAACGAATGATTAGAGATTTATATTCTTTGATTCAAATAGGTAACTTGAATGAGGCAAAGAAAAAGGCGGCTGAATTGTTAGATTTGATAGGTGAAGACCCTGAAATAACTAAAGCTCAGGCCTTGATTATCCGAAAAGAAACAATTGGAAAATGAAACATATTGTAAAGTATCCAGAACTAATAGAATTAATAAACTGGAAAAATGAAGACAAAATGTTTCAAAGAGGAATGCCTAAATGGAATAGAATTCCTCAGAGTTTGAAGAGTATTATTCGTGAACAATTGAGAAATGAACAAGGTCATATCTGCTGTTATTGCGAAAGGTATATGCAAAGTAACGATTATCATATTGAACATATAAAGCCAAAAGGTGTTTTGCAGTACTCCAGCTTTCTTGCGGACTACGATAATTTACTTTGTTCTTGCCAATTTGAAATTGAAAAGGGAGAACCTCTTCACTGTGGAAATAGTAAAAGTGGATTTTATGATGATGAGCTTTTCGTTTCACCGTTGGATGAAAAGTGTGAACGAAGATTTGTCTATGGTTTTGATGGTTTTATTGAACCTGCAGACAACGATGATCAAGGCGCTAAACTTACAATTCAACATTTAAATCTTGATATAGATAAATTGAATGCTTTAAGAAGAGCGGCAATTGAGCCTTTTATTGATGAAACTTTAACAGTCGATGAATTAAATGAATTTGTAAAGTGTTATTTGAAGGATAAGAGTTTAAATAATGGAAGGTTTAATGAGTTTTATACTACAATCAAGTTGTTATTTGAATAATTTCTCATAAACTCTAACGTTTCAAATGGGTATTTCTGTGCATTCGAACCGGCAAGTAAAAAACCATCAATACCTCTATTTCTCAAGTGTGCATAATCCATCACTTCTGCGATTGTTGTTGACTGTTTGTCGCTTATACTGCTTAATAATCCTGTTCCAATAATGAGTTTTTTGTTGTGCTGTCTGCAGAGCTCAATTAGATGTTCCTGATATGAAAACAGTTCTTTCGGAGTGCAGACCAGCGACAAATCACCACGACCAAGCATGAGTGTTTCGCAATGCTTTATGATCTCAAGTAAATCGGCATCACTCACGATCGTTTCAATTTTGGGAATCAACTCAATTTCCGGTTGAAGCTGTTTCAATTTCTTCAGGTCGTTTGCTGTTTTGGTGAATGAAACAACCAATTTCATATTCCGTGGAATGACTTTCAGGTTTTGTACAAACGAAAGATCTGCTTCAGAATTAGCTTCAATGGTAAAATCTTTGTTCTTCAAACCCATAGATCGATTTGATGTTAAGTGAAAGGAATTCAGCGCAGTAGTTTCAATTACTTCATCTGTAACTTCAGTAACGAGCAAGTTCAATTCGTCATCAGCAATACTGATAATATCTCCGCTGAGTAATTCGTTAAAGCATTCATGGTCAAAGAAATTTGCAATTGGAATAGACGACGAGGAAGAAGCTGTTTTTTCATTTGTTAGCTGGTATTCAAACCCTAATTCTACGTGCAGTCCTTCGTTCAAATGACCTACAATTGGTTTCTTTCCTGGAAGATCAATCAGAATGTCAAGTTCCAATTTGTTTTCGCTAATTAACTGCTGAATTTCCTCAATTCGTGCGTTGAAGTCTGTTTCCGATTTTCCTTTATAAATCAGTCGAATAGCCTTTAGTCCTGATGCATGAAGTTCAACCAAATTGTGAGTGAAATCACCAAGGTCACGGGAATAAGTTAAAATTGGATATAACATACTGTTTAAATGAAACCTAATTTACGGTTTTATGTTTGTATTTCCCATGCTGACTTTTATTACTGTAGATTTGTGTGAAGATTACAAAGTAGATGATTGAATTACTTACCAGAACAGGACAACGACTCAAGCTGAAAAGCACTGAGGAAATCAATGGAGATTTGAACGACTTTATTGTACTCCAATTTCACGATTACAAACCGTCTGATCTGCTATGGGTAGAATCCAATTTTGGCATCGATTTGTCAATCATGAATCATACAGAAGACATTGAAATTAGCTCCCATTTTCAACAAAGTAATGAGCAGTCTTCTTTTCACTTTTCTGTTCCGTACTACCAGCAGAAGGATTTAATGGTGGAAGAGTCTTTATTCGTGATTCTGACCAAGGATAAGGTTTTTGGCTTCTTGAGTTCTGATTTGGATGATTATTTCACGGGAATCTATTCTTATAAATCAGACTTGTTAGATAACAAATCACATGAAGTAGAAGACCTTTTTAAGTATCACATCGAATTACTGGCAGATTATTACGCAGATATAACAGAGAATATTGCAAAGCGAATCAAACAGTTGGCATCGCGTGTCTTGGTGAAAAAGGAGTTTCAGGAAAGTGATTTGGACGTTATTACACAGCTGAATTTCAATAATTTATTGGTGAAAGAATCACTGAATGAGTTCACCAGGATTCTAACACTTCAAAAAAAGACGGGCGGAAACGTGAAATTCAACGTAAAAGAGAAAATTGAAGAAGAGTTGAACGACCTTTCTGTGGTTTCCGACTACATTCAATTCAATTTCGATCGATTGGATGATTTGAAGGAAAACATCAGCAATAAGATAGAGTTGGAGCAAAACAAGATTTTCAAGATGCTAACGATGATTACTTTTTGTATCTCATTACCAACTTTGATTGCAGGGATTTATGGAATGAATTTTCAAAACATGCCAGAATTGAAGTCAACTTACGGCTATTTCTTTGCACTTGCTGCCATGGTTGCCAGCGTAGTTCTTCCCCTTCTTTATTTTAGGAAAAGAAAGTGGTTGTGATTAATAGAAATTCCCTTATTCATAACTCATAACTCATAACTCATAACTCATAACTCCATTCGTAATTCATTATTGTTTTTCGTATCTTAGAGTATGACTAAGGAAGAATTTTTGGAATCTTATTTGACGAATCTCAGAAACAAGCTGAATGCGCTGGATTTTAGTGCTGCTGATCAGGGACATATAGTTGAAGAAGCTCGGGTTATCCGATCGCGCATGTGGAATAGATTCAACGCTTATTTCAGTGAGCATTTCATGGATGAGTTAACTGATAAGGAAATTGAGGAATACTTTCAGTTAATCACTACAGAAACAGAAGAAATCATAAAATCACTTCCCGTTGATATTAAGCGGTATTTGAATTGAAACAAACGTCGTCTCCAAAAACATAGGCAATAATTCCCCACGGATGCACAGATAAAAGCGAGCCTATACTTCGACGAGCTCAGCACAGGACGGACTCGCTAGAACCAAGGCGACTGGTAAGCGCCTATTAAATCTGCGAATCTGTGGGAGGAAGTTTTTTAGATTCTCCTGTATTAAAGAATCACCGCACCACAATTAAACGTTTTGGTTTTTGTCAGTTGAAGCAATTTCAGCTCAGGAATATTTTTGAATAGGGGTAATCCTTCTCCAGCGATAATAGGATGAACACAGATCTGATATTCATCGATCAGATCCTTTGCCGTTGCTTGGGCAATGAGTCCCGGACTACCAATAAAAATGGGATTTCCTTCTTCTTGTTTCAATTTATTGATTTCGTTGAACAAATTGAGTTTTGCTAATCGTGCATTTTTCCAATGAACTTCGTTCAAGGTGTTCGAGAAAACGACTTTTGACACGTCGTCTATTGCCTGAGCAAAGTCGTCTGAAGATTTATTCCCGGAAGGATTCTCAATCAGTATGGGCCAGTAACTTTCCATCATTTGATAAACGGTTCTGCCGTAAAGTAAATCACCAGCGTTTCGGATCAAATTCGTGTAATGATCGTGTGTTTCGTCATCAGCAATCGCGGATGTGTGATCACAGAATCCGTCAATCGTCATATTAATCGCTGCAATTACTTTTCTCATGTTATTAGTTAATGCTTAAAGTGTCTTTAGCTATGTAGAGAACGTTGTCATGTACATCTGCAACACGCGTCAATTGTAATATTTTATCTGGTGAAATATAAACTGCTTTCGAAAACCATTTAAAATATCTGACGGTTTCTGAATCAGAATCGACCTTATTTCTGCTCTTCAAAGTGTACGGAGCAAAATAAATGGTATCGTTTTGAATATAATAATCACCTTTTGCCTGGAAACCCCATGTACAATCGCCGGCCTGCATTTCAAAACGATTGTTCCTTTTTATTTTCAAAGTGTAACGATGCCTTGAATGATGAAATTTTCCGGACGCGATTTCTTGCTCAGAATTTGGAAGCAAAGCAATCAAACCAAGTACAATTAACACTTTCATTCTCGGGCTTTATGTTTTTTATTGCTATAAATTAACTCATAACTCATAACTCATAACTCATCTCACTAATTTCCAATCGCCTGCTTATAACCTTCCAATCCGCCAACCACAGGCAAGGTGAAACTTGTTCCATCCAAATCAATAGTCAATTCTGTTCCCGGATCTGGCCAAAGTGTAAACTCTTTATCAGATGAAAAGATCATCAATGCAATTTGTTGTCCCTTTTGAATGACCTGATCGTCTGGCATTAACTCAAAATTGACTTCGTAGAATGTTCCCGGAGTCAACGGTTCACCATCCGAAATCGATTTATAATTCTGTGGATCTGCCCAGCCTCTGGTAATAACATTCTCGTAAATTTTCGTTCCTTTTTCATCTTCCCAAGGCAATGCAACCAGCCAAACAGAAAGGTTTGCTGCGGATTTGCTGCTCGATAATTTAACTTTAACTGTTGCCGTTCCTGAAATGCGTAAATCTTGTGTTAATACTGGACTCAGATATAATAATCGGTGATCTGCATTTTTGTTCTGAACCAGATTCTCACCCGAAATGCGATGATCATCAATCAAGGTGTCATTTTTCTGATTTCCGTTTTTTTCAACACCTAAAGTTCCGGTATTGTCGCTTCCAGCTATTGGGTAAAGTTGAACATCCACAGCTTTTGCATCAGGATAGCTTGAGTAAGAAGTAGCTTTCTTATTGAATTCGCGAACAATTTGAACTGGTGCATCTTTTTCTACACCATTTTGAATTCCATGAAGATAGCGCGTAAACCAGCGATTCATCATTGTAAACGACGGATCGCCGCCATGAGCTCCCTGATGATAATACATTTGAACCGGCAAACCTTTGTCTTTTGCGGCTTGGTAGAAACGATAACTTTGATCCGGCATTACATTCCAGTCGTTGAAAGCATGAGCCATCAACAGCGCACATTTCATGTTGTCAATTTTCAATAAATAGTCTCTCGATGCCCAGAATTCGTTGTAATCACCAGTAATTCGATCTTCGCCAGGAACAAGAATACTATCTCTAACAGCTTTGTTATTGGCTTTTCGTTTCGATTTTTCACCTGTATTGATCAAATCATAAAGCACATCCATATCTTCACCCAGATAACCGCCTGGTGAACGAACCAATCCGTTTGAGCGATAATAATTGTAGAAAGAAGTAACGGGTG
>CAMLET010000099.1 GCA_946479125.1 uncultured Flavobacteriales bacterium | reverse complement strand
ATTAATAAAAATCTTCTGCTTCTTTCAAAGATCGAAAATCAGCAGTTTGAAGATGAAGAAATCATTCAGTTGGAAGATACTTTAGAAGAATCGATTTCCTTACTCGAAGATTACAGCCAAAACAAGGGAATTCAATTCGAACTTAACACAAGATCCCATTCGCTGAAGTGCAATTCCACCTTGCTGGAAGTTTTGTTGAATAATCTATTGACCAATGCTATTCGCCACGGAAAAGAGAATGACATTGTTCATGTTTCGCTCCAAGAAAACAAACTGATTATTTCTAATTCAGGAGAAAGTTCTTTGAACGAACATCAATTGTTTGTACGATTTGCAATTTCATCAACAGAAACAACAAACAGTGGATTAGGATTAGCCATTTCAAAGGAAATTTGTGATCGCTACCATTGGAAAATCGCTTATCTTTTTTCAGAAAATAAACACGTATTTTCGATAGAATTCTAAATGTCTTCAGAATCTGTTACGAGGTTTGTTAAAACTAAAAAACAACATTATGAACAAACTTATTGCAACTGGAGCACTAGCGCTTTTAATGAGCTCATGTGGTTCCGCTCAGAACAATGAAGAAGCGAAAGTGAAAGGTAAAATTCCTGAAAACGTTAAAGCTGCGTTTCAAAAACAATTTCCGAATGTCACAGATGTAGATTGGGAAAAAGAAGGTGCCAATTATGAGGCTTCTTTCGAGAATTCAGAGGAAGAAACATCCGTTGTTATTGATTCTAACGGAAAGATCTTGGAAACCGAAATGGAGATGGATTCGAGCTCACTTCCTGATGCAATTCTAACTTATCTTGATACCAATTACAAAGGGCAAAAAGTCAAAGAAGCAGCAAAGATCGTACTTAGCGACGGAACTATTAATTATGAAGCAGAAGTGAATAAAGTTGATCTGATCTTCGATAGCAATGGTGTTTTCATCAAAGAAATGAAAGACTAGTCATGAATAACGTTCATTTCCTAAAGGCAATTTCATTGGCGTTATTGCTTTTAATAACAGCTCATTCAAATGCACAAACTGGAAATGTAACACTATCCGGAATTGTAAAAGGTAAGGCAGATAACGCTGCTTTACCTTTTGTTCAGGTTGTCGTGAAAAACGAAAAAGATTCGAGTCTTGTTATCGGATCAATTACAGATGAAGAAGGCCGTTTCTCTATCTCTCCGGTTAAGAGCGGTAATTATGTTCTGGTTATTTCCAGCTTCGGATATAATCCGCTAAAACAAGCACTTTACATTGGAAATGCTTCTAATTTCATTGATTTAGCTGTAATTACTCTGGAAGAAGCATCAAAAGGATTGGAAGAAGTTGTTATTGAAGGACAGCGAGAAGAAATCAGTGGTAAGCTTGATAAAAAAGTGTTTTCAATAGAAGACAACATCAGTCAAAGTGGTGGTTCTGTTCTACAAGCCATGTCGAATTTACCTGGAATCACCATTCAGGATGGAAAAATCTATCTGCGTGGTAACAGCAAAGTCAGCATCTTAATTGACGGAAAACAGACTGCACTAACCGGTTTCGGAGATCAAAGCGGGCTAGATAATATTCCAGCATCGGCAATTGAACGCATTGAAATAATCAATAATCCTTCATCGAAATACGATGCCAACGGAAATGCCGGAATCATCAATATTATCATGAAGAAAAGCAAACAGGAAGGCTTTTCAGGGAAAGTTGGTTTAAACGGCGGATTAGGCGCGTTGTGGATTAAAAAAGAGAACCTACCTACCCTTTCTCCACAATATCAATTCACGCCGAAGATCAATCCTACACTTTCGTTGAATTATCGCAAGAATAAGGTCAATATGTTTTTTCAGGGCGATTATCTCTACACGGAAACATTGAACAAAAATGAATTTGTAACGAGAACGTACGACGATGGGAAAATCATAGATCAACAAACCAAGCGCAATAGAAACACGCATTTCGCAACCACTAAATTGGGCCTTGATTATGCGTTCAATGACAAAAACACACTCACCATTTCTGGTTTATACGGACTGGAAAAGATCATTGATCACGGCGAAGAACCTTTCTTCAATCGTGATTCTTCTGAACGCATTCGTTTATGGAATTTTTTGGAAGATGAATTGAAAACAACCGTGATGGGAGCAGCCAGTTTTCAGCATAAATTTCCACAAGCCGGACATATCATGAACATTGGTTTGAACTACACTTTTCACCGCGAAAACGAGAAGTATTTCTTCGACAACATTTATCCCACGTTTACTGGTCAGGATGCTTTCAAGTTACTTTCTGATGAACAGGTCATTGATTTGAACGTAGATTATGTAAAACCACTGAAGTTTGGGCGATTTGAATCTGGAATGAAGTGCAGAAACAGAAGTATTCCAACGAATATGCAGTTTTTTCCGGGAATCAACTCACCACTCGATACCAATGCCGGAGGCTGGGCAAATTATAAGGAAATCATTCCGGCACTTTACGGAAACTACATAACAGATCGCAAGAAAATGGAGGCCGAAATTGGAATGCGTTTGGAGTATGTTAAACTGAATTACGAGGTAAATCCAAATCACAATACCTACAAAAGTGATGGTTATTCCTACATTCAACCCTTTCCTACTTTAAGATTGGCTTATAAGTTCGATGACAAAATCAAAATTTCATTGTTCTATAACCGAAGAGTTGACCGACCAAACGAAGTGGACATTCGCATATTCCCGAAGTATGACGATGCTGAAATCATCAAAGTTGGAAATCCAGCACTAAAACCACAATTCACGAATTCGGTTGAGTTAGGTTTCAAAACTGCTTTCAATAAAGGCTACTTTTACACCGCTCTTTATGGTAGAGAGATCAATGGAACGATTTCGAGAATTTCAAGTATTGTTCCCGGAAGTTCTTTGATCTATGCCGTATTTCAAAACGCCGGAAAGAGTTACAATACAGGAATTGAAATGATCTACTCAGCAGATGTTTCAAAAAGTTATTCATTCAACATCAACGGAAACGTTTATTACAATCAAATCAATGCGTTCACCGTTGAGAATAAATATCCGATTATACAAACCTACTCTTCTAATCAACAAGAAATTTATTCCGGAAACTTGAAACTCGTGAACACTTTTCATTTTTCGAAATCCATAGATGCACAACTCTCAGCGGTTTATCTTGCTCCTGATTTAATTCCTCAAGGAAAAATTGCAGCGCGTTTTTCACTTGACTTTGGAGTAAAAAAGAAAATCCAAAAAGGGAAAGGCGAACTGTTTCTCAATGCAACAGATTTGTTGAACACGATGGTAATCAAAAAACAAATTCAAGGCGATGGTTTTAGATATGTCAGCAGCGATTATTATGAAACACAAGTCGTAAGATTTGGCTATAGCTATAAGTTCTAAAAGATTGAAGAAGATAGACTTTAGACAAAAGACACATTCTGGTTTTCATTTTTGACTTTTGCTTTTTGAATTTGTTACTAACCTTTTCCAACCCACATACGTTCTTCATATTTGGATATCCAAAACTCAGGCAACTAAACTACTTGACATTAGTAATTAACGAAATTCAAGTGTTATGAAAACAAGAAAAAGCAGTGCTTTAATAGCTATTGCAGCTGGAATTTGCTTATTAGCAACGGCATGTAAAAAGGATAAAAATCCTGAAACTACTGGCTCTACACCAAACGGTGCACAATTAACTTCTTTCTTTGGCGACAATCTGAATAACAACACACAACATTTTACCGTAAATGCTACAACTGGTGGTTGGATTACCGGAACACACGGAACACAAGTTTACATTTATTCAGGATATCTGCAGGATGGCTCAGGAAATCCGATTATAGGAAACGTTGACATCGAATTGGTTGAAGTATATGACCGCGCAACAATGGTTTTACTGAATAAACCAACAATGGGAATTCTCCCGAATGGCGATATGGGAACATTGGTTTCTAAAGGAGAATATTACCTGAAGATCACTCAGAATGGAAATCCTGTAAATGCCAATAACGGTGTTTTTGTAATGGTTCCGGCAGATAATATCAATGGACAAAGCAATGGAATGTCATTATTCGATGGAATAATTGATCCGGCGACAGGGAATTTAGCCTGGGACTTGGTACAGGATTCTCTGCCTGTTGTTCAGGATTCTGCAAATGGTGGCGGAGGTACTTTCGGTGGAAGCTACAATATTCTGGAAGGACAATGGGGTTGGACAAACGTTGACCGCTTTTACAGTGATCCACGTCCAAAAACTGTTCTTAAGGCAAAACTGCCAACTGGTTATGACAATACCAATTGTGAAGTTTATTTAAGCTATGATGGTGAACCGGGAGCATTGGCTTCACTTGACACGTATACGAACGATGGCTACTTCTCTGAACATTACGGTTTAATTCCAATTGGACTGGAAGTACACTTTATTGCTGTAACAATGATCGATGGTCAATTGAATTATGCCATTCAGGCAGCAACAATCACCAACGGACATATTGAATATATAAACAGCTTCACACCGATTTCCCAAGCCTCCCTGGCTGCCTTGATCAATGCTTTACCATAAGCATATTTACTGTTAGTTTATAGTTTGTTGAAAAGCGGTTGTTCTTTATGAGAGCAGCCGCTTTTTTTTTAGTTTTTCTGATCATTGAAAGATGTGGAAATCAGATGTAACTTGTCTTTGCATATTTTCTTTATTAACGTATATTTATAGCGCTTTACAAACTATTATACCCTATGAGAATCGTTATCGCTACTAGCATTCTTACAGTTGCACTTGCTGCATGTTCATCAAAACCAACGAAGAATAAGGAAACATCCGAGAACAACTTCAAAGTCCCGGAAAATGTTCAAAATGCGTTCAAACAACATTTCCCCCAGGAAACGAATGTAAAATGGGAGAAAGAAGGTAAAAACTATGAAGCAGTATTTGCTCATGATGTAACGGAAACATCTATGGTGATAAATGCAAATGGTGAGGTACTGGAAACAGAGATCGAAATGGATTCGAGTACGTTACCAGAAGCTATTCTTACTTATTTCGACACCAATTATAGAGGCTACAAAATAGCAGAAGCGTCAAAAATTGTACTCAACAACGGTAATATCAATTACGAAGCTGAAGTCAACGACAAAGATTTCATTTTTGATAGCAATGGAATATTACTCGACCAATTGAATTAACCTCTTGATGCCAGGGAGAATGATGATTCTTTGGCTGCCTTACATTTACGTTTATCCAGTACCGGGCGAATGATGATTCGTTTGGTTTCTACTAAAATTCCTCAGTAATGGGCGAATGATGATTCGTTTGGTTTCTACTAATACTCCTCAGTAATGGGCGAATGATGATTCGCCCCTACTTCGGAAAACACTCACCTAATTACTACTACCACTCACCGATTTTTTATTGTCGCTACAAACTAGTGGTTCTACTTTTGAATCGCAAACAATTGTTAAAAACATTAGTTCTTTTGGTTCTGTATTTTCAGAACTAATAAAACCATGTAACTTTGTGCGAACAAATTCACAAGTGATTTTTCGAATCGCTAAAGAAAAAAAACAAACGATGTCTACAATTCAATTAACAGATGCACAAAGGGAATTAATCGAACGAATGGGGGTTTTCTATGAACAACATGGAGTTCCGCCAATGGAAGGTCGAATAATGTCATTACTTATTGTTTGTGACCAGCCAGAACTGACGTTCGATCAAATTCGCGAATTGCTCGGAATCAGTAAAAGCGCAACAAGTACCGCTTTGAATACGCTTCAGCTTACGCAACGTGTAGTTTACAAAACACGTCCCGGCGACCGCAAGCGTTATTTCATGAGCAATATTGTGCAATGGGAAGAATCTTTCACAGAGAATTTTCAAAAGTTCTTCGATGTGATAAAAATCATGAAAGAAGCTCTTGCACAGCGAACACCAGAAACACCAGAGTTTAATCAACAAATGATGGGTTTCATAGAATTTATTGAATACTTAAGTATTGAATTTCCGCGACTTTACTCAGATTGGAGTAATCGCAATAAACAGAACAACATAAAATAGGAAGTATGAAGGGGAGAAAACAAAACTATCGTCTGCGCTTACTGATGCTCCTCGCCTTTGTAGGTGGAAGTATGAGCTTAGCCCAGGCACAATCCGGAGAAATGACATTGCAGCAATGTATTCAGTACGGATTAACGAACAATTCAGGTGTTTTGAAGTCGAGATTGGAGATTGAGCGAACCAATGAAATGAAAACGGAAACAAGATCAAACTACCTTCCGCAAGTTTCGGGTTCAGCACAAGTGATTGATAATCTTCAGTTGCAAACCTCGATACTTCCGGGAGAGATCATTGGCCAGCCAGGAACTCAGGTTGCTGTTCAATTCGGTACCAAATACAATGTTGTTGCAGGAGTTGACGCAACTCAGGTGCTGTACAATCAATCGTTGATCTATGCAATGAAGATTACTGAACAGAGCTCTAAAGTTTCGGAGATCAACGCAAAAAAGACTGAGGAACAACTGATTTATGATATAGCGAGCGCCTATTATGCTGCTCAGGTTACTTTAACCCAGAAAACATTGGTTGAATCCAATTTAACGCAAGTGGATAGTTTGTTAAAGCTTACTCAAATTCAGTTTGAAAATGACTTTGCCAAGCAATTGGATATTGATAGACTAACGGTGAATTTCACTAACCTTCAAACTGAATTGGCGAATAGCACTACGAATTATGAAAAACAATTGATGTTGTTGAAATATTATATGGGAATGCCGCTAGAAGACAATATTAAACTTCCTGTTTTCAACGGAAACGAAAAATCTTCATTGATTGTTGATCCGGAAGCGTTGAACACAACAGATATCTTGTTGATTCAGGCACAGCGTGATCTTTACAACTGGAATCTGAAACAAATCAAATCGGGCTACATACCTACTCTTTCCATGAGTTTTCACTCTGCGATTCAGGTACAGCAAAACGATCTACGCATTTTCAGTAAAGACGCTAATTGGTTTCCAAATTCATACATCGGTTTAAACCTAAGTGTTCCCATTTTTGATGGTTTAGCGAAAAACTCTCGTGTACAACAAACAAACATCCAGATCAAACAATTGGAATTGGATGAAAAATACCTGACAGAAAGTTTGAAAATGCAGCGTACCAATGCCAATAATGCTTTGAGTACAAACAAAGCGGCGCTCGAAAGTCAGCAGCGTAACATTGAATTGGCAAGAAAAGTTTACGAAACAACACAAGCTCAGTTCATTGGTGGAATTGCCTCAATGTCAGACGTTGTGAATGCAGAAACATCTTTACGTGATGCACAAACCAATTACTTACGTGCATTGGTACAAGTAAAACTAAGCGAGTTAGACTTAATCAAAACAACAGGAAATATAGGATCATTAAACTAGAACAAGTTCTAAGGTTATCGAGCGTAGTCGAGATATGAACTTGTTAATACTAAATAGATAAAGACATGGAAAATAACATAAACAACAACCCGGAAAATACTCCAGTAAAAAAGAAAAGCGTTTTCAGACGCATCATTCTTCCACTACTCATTGGAGTTATAGTACTCATCATTATTGTAATGAAATTGGGTAGTAACAAAGAAAAAATGGATGCAAATGCTGCCATTACCGAACAAAAGATGACCATTTTCCCAGTAACCGTTGCAGAACCTTCAATGGAAACGGTAACTCAGGATTTTGAATTAAGCGGAGATTTTGTTCCCGATCATCAATTGAACTTCGTTTCAGAAGCTTCTGGCCGGGTAAATAAATTGAATGTTCAAAACGGTGACTATGTGAATCAGGGAAAAGTGATTGCAACATTGGATAACGAACAAATTCGAATTGACCTGGCTTTGGCAAGAACAACGCTTGAAAAAGCGAAATCGGATCTGGCGAAATATGAAAAAATGGCGAATAGCGGTGCCGTAAACAAGCAACAAGTAGAGGAAATGAAAATGAACGTAAGTACTTCTGAATCTCGTGTTCAAACGTTGCAAAGAAGCTTACGTTTAACAGCTGTTGTTGCCCCAATCTCAGGAGTGATCTCTAATCTTTCCATTGAAAAAGGAAGTTATTTGGCTCCGGGAACAAAAGTTGCTGATATCGTTGACATCAAAACACTTAAAATGAGTGTGAAGTTGTTGGATGTTCAGGTTGTTCGTGTGAAATCTGGTCAAGCAGTTAACATCGTTCCTGATCTATACACCAACACAACGATTGCTGGAAAAATAGCTTCTATTTCTCCACAAGCAGATGGTTCAAAGAAATTTGATACTGAAATTCGTTTTACAAATCCATCTAAAACACCTTTGAAGTCTGGTATGACTGGAAAAGTGAAGTTCACATTCGGAGGAACGAAAGAAGCACTTACAATTCCATTCAAATGTTTGGTAGGAAGTATCAAAGATCCAAAAGTTTATGTGGTTCAAGGCGGAGAAGCGAAACTCGTAAAAATTCAGATTGGTTCAGTTGACGATGACAAGATCGAAATCGTATCCGGACTTACAGCAGGAATGCAAGTGGTGCAAACTGGTCAGTTGAACATTGCGAACGGATCAAAAGTGAAAATCATCAAGTAGTAGAGGAAAGAGAAAAGACAAAAGAGGAAACTCTATTTCTATTCTAAATCTCTATTCTTAAAAACATTAAGTATGTCTATTACAGAACTATCCATAAAAAGACCGTCGCTGATCGTTGTGATCTTTGCCGTTCTAGGTTTCCTCGGAATCCTCAGCTATTCTAAGCTGAACTACGAGTTGATGCCAAAATTCTCTATTCCTGTTGTCACAGTTACAACAGTTTATCCGGGAGCATCGCCTTCGGAGGTGGAAAACTCCGTGACGAAGAAAATTGAAGACGCGCTTTCAGGAGTTGAAGGTTTGGACTACACGCAGTCCACTTCCATGGAAGGTGTTTCGTCGGTAGTATTGATGTTGAAAAACGACATGGATCCTGATAAAGCACTTCAGGAAGCACAACGAAAAGTAAATGCTATCCTATCTTCTTTACCAGAAGAAGTTCTTTCTCCTTCATTAGGAAAATTCTCTTTCGATGAAGCACCTATCATGAGCGTGGGAATTACCGCCGACATTCCTCCTACAGAATTGTATTCTTTGGTGAAGGATAATATCTCTCCAAATCTTGCGAAAATGGAAGGAATGGCGCAAATCTCCATGGTTGG
>CAMLET010000098.1 GCA_946479125.1 uncultured Flavobacteriales bacterium | reverse complement strand
ATACTGACGTTTTAATGAGTTATAAAAACGGGTATAAGCTTTTAGAAATAGCTCTTCAGGTGATTGATTTGCTCTCATAATCTAATAACGAAACCGATTCGTAAATCTTACATTTTGGAGCAAAAAATCTGAAACCCAGTAAAAACCCATCTTACACCATGTAACCCCATCTTTGCAGTAATTAACTTCATGTTGTACGTTAGTCTTAATCAGGTCATTTTTCGTCTATTTTGTAATGAAAACAGTCGTTTCAAAGGTAATTGAATTCGGACAAGACTATTTTAAGTGAAAGTTAACATTACACCATTGTAGGTCTAACATTACACCATTGACAGAGTACTTTACACCATTGCATGAGTACTTTACACCATGAACTCAAAATGGTAATTATTTCGCTAAAAATAGACTATTCGACTCCATTTCGACTCGGTTCTTAATCGAAACACTTTCGACGAATCTTTCTTTCCGACTGGATTAACTTTTAATTTCTATAGATGAATCGATTCCTGTTTTTAAAGCAAGTCATTTTCGAGTCCATTTCGACTCGGTTTTTACTCGGAATGCTTTCGACGAATCTTTCTTTCTGACTTGACCAATTCAACTTTCCGAGTAGACTAATTTTTCTTTTCAATCGACGAATGGATTACAATTTTAAAGTTCCTTGGATTTGATTCGGTTTCGAGTCGGATTGATTTCGACGAAGTTTACTTTCCGACTTGACTAAACAAAAGATCCGACTTGACGAACTTTACTTTTCTATAGACCAATTACATACAGAAAAATATATAAAAGTCAAGTCGAATAATCAGTTTTCTTCCAGTTATCTTGTAAAGAAAAAGTATGAATACAGAAATCAACGTAAATGAACTGCTAGAAGCGGTTTTGGCAAACTTGCCAGTTCAAACCGTCCATCCAATTCACAAAGCCATGCTTGAAGAAGCATGCGAACACGTCTTAAAAAAGAAGGATGAATTTGATTCGATGGAAGAAATGGAAAGAGCGGTTCATCTGTCTTTTTTGGTTCTTAACCCCATGTTCCAATCAACAATGAATGCAATGTTGGAACAAGCTGATATGGTAACGCTAAATTACCGAGGTGTGAACGAAATTTTGACAAGTGAATCACCCATACTCAAATCGGTTCATTAAAGAAATGAATAAAAAATTAGTTGCCCACCATTTAGTGGGCAGTTAGCATTTTATTCGGTCAAAATTTGGCTTCAAAACATAATAAAAATTTAGTTGCCCACCTTTTAGTGGGCAGTTAGTGTTTTTTTAGGCAATTTTCGGTTCAAAGGCATAATAAAAAATTAGTTGCCCACCTTTTGGTGGGCAGTTATGATTTTATTCAGTTGAGCTTTTTATGAATCACGATAAAAAGTTAGATGCACCACTCTCAATGGGGCATGTAATATTTTTTAGGCGATTTCTTAAAATTTGAAGGATAAAAAACTTAGTTGCACCATCTTAGGCGGGGCAACTAGATTTTTATTACTCAAAATTCGGGTTTCGGTTAGATAAAAAAACACAGTTGCCCCGGCACAAGTGGGGCAAGTAGAAAAAAATGAAGCGAACGGCAATTCCGACCGTTCACAATTTACGCAACAGTTTCATGTATTTCTTGCGCTCCAACGCCAGCCAGTTGTAGACCTCGGTTGCCAACCGTTCAAAGGATTCATTATCATTAAAAGCAATTTCGGTAACATGGTAGGCACGGTCGCAATATTCATCCGTTAAATGTTGCAAACGGTTATCATTGATATTGAGTTCCATTAAAGAGAAAACGGATCGGGAAATATCCAACATACCATTATCGTGGTCGAACCCCAACAAGTTTAAACCTAAAACTGTATGTTGGTGTCTTAAATCGTCTTTGATCAATTGAATGATTACCTTTTTTGGAGTTTTTTTCTGCATGGCTTAAATAATTTTGCTTAAAAATATTCATTTTATGCTTTTTAAGCAAATTAATACGATTATTTATATTCAAAAGAACCGTTTTAAGCTAAAAATCGCAATTTTTCTATAGTTGAATTATGCTTATTTTGCTTCAAATTCTATCTATAGAGCATAATAAATGGATAAAAAAGCACAGAATCGGATCAAAGCTGTCTTAGCTGAACAAGGCAAAACGAACAATTGGTTGGCAGAAGCTTTGGGTAAGAACCGAACAACAGTTTCCAAATGGTGTACAAACCAAATGCAACCGACCATTGAAACTTTATTTGAGGTTGCAGAAGCTTTAGATGTTGATGTGCGTGAATTGTTGATTTCGACGAAATAACTGACATGATTAACCACTTCAATATTAAAGTTTAGTTTAATAGAATTTCTATTAACACTTTAATATCCCACTACTCACTATCGCTATGAACACACTCGAAATTATCGACAAAGAATTAACAGATCAAGCTTATCGTATCAGTCAAATCGCTGAAGAATTAAAGTTTGTTGAACAATTCCAATTCGATATTGGAGATGAAATATCTTCGTTGGATTTGAGTGAACTAAATTTCCCAGGAGTCTATTATTTCGAAATACAAAATTCTCAATGTTCAAATGATATAGGGTCATTTTTGTCAGATTTTAAATTGAAATGGGAAGCCCCTATTTATAAAGGCGAATTCGTCCCTAATACTAAATTGAAACGTCTGAACAAACATACATCTACTTTGGAATGGGTTCCTTTATATATTGGTAAGGCAAAGAATATATCTACAAGACTAAAAGGTCATTTTTTTATGCCTCTTTATCGAAGAACTTTTGCAATGAAACTTTCTTCACGAGAAAATCTATCTGGGTATAGAATAAGGTTGAGCCTTATTAAGATTGATGTGAAGAATTACGATTTGATAGTTCCTAAGATAGAAAGTCATTTTAGGTAAAAGTTTAACCCTATTCTTGGGCGATAATAAAATCTGACAGTTATGAGTGGATATGAAATTGTTGACAACCAAAAAATTGAATCGCATATTACGTTCATTCGGATTAACCCGATCGATATAGGTTTAACTTTAAAAACTGTCTTTTTATCGCTTTCCGAACTATCATGGATCAATTCTTTTGATCAAGAATATCTTCAAAATGGGTTTAAGATTAGAGCTGAGGCAACTATCGATTATATTTCTAAGAACATAATTA
Source organism: uncultured Flavobacteriales bacterium (assembly GCA_946479125.1). Next base: position 6,065 of record CAMLET010000098.1, on the reverse strand, counting down.
AATCTGATGATGATAAGGTTACTGCTAATTCTGGAGAATATGTCATTTCGGAACTAGCCAGAAAAGCCGTAATTTCTGAATTGGAATATGCTGATATTCCATTAGCCGAACTAATTAAAATCAAGGATGTTGGAAATCACGGGTTTGATTTTTATTCAAAGAATAAAGAAGCTATTCTATTATTCGGTGAGGCAAAATATAAATCCTCCCAAAATAGTTATGGTAGTTCATTTGAGCAAATTGTTCGATTTGAAAAGAATAAAAGTGATGCTTCTGATCTCATTGATATTGATAGATTTTGTTGTGAAGATTCAAAAATGAACTTTACTAAAGGAGCAAAGGGATTCATTGCCGCCTTTGCTTCAAAAGAGACTTCAACTGCAACAATTATTAATGGAATCAAAAAAAACAAACACTTCATTGAGCTTTCTAAACATAAAGAGATCATCTGTATCGCAGTCAATATATGAAGAACATAATCAAAAATATTATTGCTGGCGACAATATCGATGAGATTTTCTCATACGTTCTAAACCGTCTATATCAATATGGACCAATAGATGTTTCTGATATGGAGATTTTGTCCTATCTCTTTTTGTATCAACCAAATAAATTCAAAGAGAATCAAAACTCTATATTAAATTATATGGGGGTATTTTTTAAAAATGTGCCTCGTGAGTCACTCAAAGATGTCGTTTTTGGGCAGTATAGATTGCATATTTTCGAATCTTATAATCACCATTATACACCTGTACAAGCTAGTATCGTAAGAAATTCCTCTCAGTCAAAATGTTTTAGCTTTTCTGCTCCAACAAGTACTGGGAAGTCATACGTATTTATGAACCAAATTATTGCCAGTGAAAATGATGTTGTAGTGATTGTTCCATCCAGAGCATTAATAAATGAATATTACATAAAACTTTGTGATTTGATTGAGGACAAATCAATTAACATTCTAACATTTGTAGACAAGATTAATACGAAGCATGCAAAGAAAAATGTCTTTATAGTAACACCAGAGAGATGTCGTGATTTATTTAAACAAAAAGACTTCAAAGTCGATTTATTTCTTTTTGATGAAGCTCAACTTAGCGATGAAGATTCAAAAAGAGGATTATACTTCGATAGTATTGTTAGACGTTGTCAAAAAGCTTACCCAAAGGCAAAATTTATCTTTGCGCATCCCTTTGTTAAAAATCCTGAATCACAAATAACAAAAAATCATTTTAATCCTGAAACGTCATTTTCAATACAGTATAATCAAAAGAACGTTGGACAAATGTTTTTATGTGTAGGAAATGATTCGAAATTTTATCATTTCGGTATTAACAAGCCATTAATGGGAGACCAAAAGATCGCTTGTAGTTTTGATCCCATAACTTCATCAATCAAAAATGGTGGATCAGTGCTCTTTTACATTCCAAAATCCAAAATTTTCAATAAAAGTTTTCTTAATCAGTTTAAAAAATACATTAAACTGTGTCCAGAAATTAAGAACCCAAAAATAGATTCTTACATAGAAAGTTTAAAGAACTATACAGGTGGAAATACCTTGATTAATAAGAATCACTTTTCTCAAATGATTACCTTGTTAAAGAGAGGTATTGTTATTCATCATGGTTCATTGCCTTTGCAAACCAGAATGATAATGGAGCAATTTACGAAGGATGGTTTATGCCGAATATGTTTCGCAACATCTACTTTGGAACAAGGAATTAATATGCCTTTTGATGTAGTTTTCTTAGATAGATTGGAAGGAAGCAAACCACTTTCTGTTAAGAATCTAATTGGTCGTGCAGGTCGTTCAACATTGGAATCAAAATTTGATTTTGGATATGTTGTAGTTGGCTCAGTCAACAAAATGACTAAGCTTCGGGAAATTATGACAAACGATGAAGAATTAAGTACTGTATCGTCGTTAGAAAAAAATGAAAATCGTGACGATGACTACAATAATTTTAAGGAAGCCATATTAAACGATACATATTCCGACGAATTTAATTTAACTGAAAAAGATCTTCAAAAACTAACTCATTCTGACATAGATTTAATCATCAAAAGAATTTTGGATTCGGTTTTTGTAGGTAGTAGTTTTATTTCCCTGAATGACCTTAATGCAAATAGAATAGACCTCTACTCTAACTTCCGAGAACTTTATTCGGTTTTTCTTGGAAGAGAATTAGTAGACGGTGAAAAGTATGTGTTAGACACTGCGATAAAAATCATTCTTTGGAGAGTTCATGGAAAAACGTTTAAAAACATTTGTTGGTACAGGTACTCTTATGTAAGTCAATCTCATAAAAGGAATTTATTTGGAGCAAATAGTGCTAGAAGTAACAATTTAAATGCTGCATACATTACTGGATTTCATGATATTCCAGATCGAAGTCTATTGCCTTATAGTTTGTTCCCTGTAGGAACAAAAGCAAAAGACGTAGACTATGATTTAATCATGTATGATACATATGATTTCATTGATAAACTAATTGGTTTTAAGCTTAGTGATATTTACTTCGCCTCTTTTATAAAATACTACGAGAAAACAAGTGATCTGAGAGCTAAAAGATTGGCTATGTACTTCAAATATGGAACAGACAATGAGCGATTCATTTGGATGTTACGTTACGGAATGTCTTTTGAGGATATTGAAGTACTAAATCCCCATATTCAAACCATTGATTCTAACGAAATAGTCTTTTTAAATAGTATCAATCAAGTTTCAGATGAACAAAGACAATCTGTTTCAAGATTTATAAATTAATCCATTCTACTCTTTACAAAGCATGACAGCAATTGATCCTAATGAATATTATTCTGAAAACGCCTATAACATAAGCCGAGAAGATCTAAAAGCGATATACGAATCGAATTCGCCAACCGAGGCGCTAATGCGATTTATGAATAAGCTAGAAGATTTTGTATTCGGTGTTCAGGTTTTTAAAAGCGCCTTTGGTCCTGAAGTCCATCTGTTCTATGCAGAATATACTTCCGAGTTTAGCGCTATTGGCGTTTCAATTCCTATAGAAGATTATAAACTGGCAGACGATGTAATTACAATGTTTACGTTTGGTATATTATCTATAAATCAAGAAAAGGATTTCTTTAATATTCATAATCATTTACAATATCACAGGCAGAGTGCTTTAGAAATGCTTGGGTATTGGACCTTCAATCCAGATACAGTTCCTAAAGACGGAACAATGTTGGCTCTTCAACCTGTGATCCCTATTAAGATTTATAAACGTTTGAGCTTTTTGAAAACATTTTATGAGGATTCGATTGATAAGGCACATTTAGATCCTGTCAATAAAGTTTATTTGATGCTTGACGATACCAATGGTTTGATAAAAATCGGCAAAAGCAAGAATCCAAAAGTAAGAGAAAGAACCTTACAGTCAGAGAAATCACAGACACATTTAATTGTGCAATGGACAGCTCCTGCATCAGTAGAAAAAGAATTGCACAAAAAATATTCTGCTAAAAACGTACGTGGTGAATGGTTTAGACTTTCTATAAAAGAGTTGGATGAAATCAAAGAGTATATGGATGCACTTGAATAGCTTCCTGAAATTTTAGAACATCGCTGAAAACAACAGACAAATGGCTAATTATCCAGCACATATTAATGAATTAATCGAAACTGGAATCGTTAAGGACGATGAAATATTCGATTTTGATGATTCACCATATTCAGAAGAATTTCAAAAGGTTTTTGATTTCTATTCCGACACCTTAAAATTAAATTCGAATTATGGAATTGCACCATCCTATTTGTATTTTCATGATGATTGGTCGGTAAATGCAAAAGCCACAAGAAGCAATGATAAATATGTAGTTGGAATTAATTCAGGTACAATCATACACCTAATGCAAAAACATGAGGCAAGTGAAACTGTAATCTTTGACGAAATTGAATTAATCAAAGATTATTTAGGAACTGAACCGAATAGATTAATGTATCAATTTTCGATTCACTTTACTTTTTATCATGAAATGGCTCATCTAATTCAGAAATCGAATGAGCTTGAAAAATCCATTATCGAGATGAACGGTTCATCGAAGCCTTACGATGAGAAAAGACATTTACTAGAATTGGATGCTGATAACTACGCATCTCTTTGTTTAGCTGCTCACATTTTAGATTTATTTCACACCAATTTTAAAGGAGCTTATGATTTAGAAAAATTTAGTGCGCTTGTTAAAATCACTTGTGCCGTTGGTATTAGTTATGTGCTTTCATTCGGAGGTAAGGAACAAGAATTCTATTTAAGACAATCAATTCACCCACATCGCTCTATTAGAATGTTTTGTGTTCTTCATCATATTCTTGAATACTACCAACTTAATTTTGGTAAAGAAAATTTTCCAGATGAACTCAAGAAACAATTGAAAAGAGAATCTTTAGACATGTCTGCGAAACTTTTCGGTTCAGAACCTATTGAGAAATATGTTGAAGACATTAAGAATAACATGCATGATATCCTTGAATATTTAAGTTACTTCTATAACCTGGAAAAAAACGACAAAACGCTTTCAGTTTATAAATGGAACCAAATGGCAGCTAAGCTTTCTAAATAAGAATGACAATAATGAATCACTCTTTCACCAACTGCAATTTCTGCGTTCCTTTTTCAGAAATAATAGTTAGAAAATAGATTCCAGAATGAAGTGTTGAATTCGATATGCTTATACTTTCTTCCGAAGACAAATTCGAATATTCACGCTTTAAAATTCTTTTGCCTTGGGCATCTGTCAACTCCATTAAGAAATTGGCATTCTCCCATTTTCCTGTAATATTCCATTCATCGGATGAAGGATTTGGAAAAGCAACAAAAGTGGAAGTTTCAGCTATTTCATTTATTCCTGCAAATGGGTCGTAAACCAAAAACGATCCCATCATTCCGTCGTCTTCGTGATGCAACAAATGGCAATGGTACATGTATGGAACCATTTCATCGGTGAAAGTGGTGAACTTCGTAATGAACTTAACACTGTCTTCGGGCATTACCAACACCACATCTTTCCAACCCTGTTCCGTTACTGGCGGAGTAATTCCATTCTTTTCAATTACATTGAACTGAATGTCATGAATATGGAATGGGTGCGCAATCAAGGTATTGTTCTTTAACGTCCAAATTTCTGTGGAATTCAGAGGAACGTTGATATTAATCGAATCCATATTGAACGTGGTGTTATTGATACCAAATGGTCCTTCAGCACGATTCGGGGTATCCCCTGGAACAAGCGTAATCGTATCGAAAACGAAGGTACGGTTAACGTCTACATCAGCTATATTATAAGGAACATAAGGAACTAAAGTAGATGGTATTGTTGTGATTGGACTTCCAGTCTGTGCGCCTATTGTAAATTCTACCAAGTTAAAGTCTGCCCCATTCAGGAAATTATCCATGTACATATCCATCGTATCAGCTCCGCTTCCAACAGACGGTGAACCGAATATTCCATCAGGCATTTCAGAGCCGTAACTCATCAGGTTCAGCGATTGCCCGTTCATACTGCTTAAATCGACAAGAATTTCTGAACGCTCTCCGGGAGCAATCAACAAACGAGTTAAGGCATTGGGAGTTTCTACCAAACCGCCATCGGTAGCAATTTGATAAAAGGTCATGTTGTTGGAAAATCCGAAGTAAAATGAACGCATACTGCTTCCATTCAAGAGGCGCATTCTTACCACCTGTGAAGGCAGATTGTGCGTTGCATTACGTGTTCCGTTTACAAAAACGGAGGTGTCCATGTGGTCGGCAATAGCAATTTGTTGCAATACATCAAACGCCTTTGTTTGAACAATTAATGGAATGTCATCCACACCATACGTTTGGGGTAAACCCAATGCCAGTTCTGCGGGATCGTGAATAATGAATAAACCTGCTAGTCCTTTTCCTACGTGTAACTCCGTTTTGCCTTCACCATGCGGATGATACCAAAATGTTCCAGCGTTGTTTAGAATTTCAAACGATGGACTCCATGTAGAACCTGCCGAAATGGATTGATGAGGACCGCCATCATTTTCAGGCGCAACATGCAAACCATGCCAATGCATAGTT
>CAMLET010000097.1 GCA_946479125.1 uncultured Flavobacteriales bacterium | reverse complement strand
ATTAAAAATGGGTGACTAACGTTTTTAACGGCATGAGCCAGTGACTCGCGCCAGCTTTAGAGCTTTTCTGTATAAATGTCCTCATACTTTCTGTGGTACGTAAAATTCTATTTTTCCACATTTTGGACAAACGTATAAATCGAATTTTTCTCGGTTAACAAAAGCCTCAAATAAATCTCCAAAAAAACCGATCCTTGCGCCTTCGTGAAATTTATAATCCCCTGCAAATATTAAAGGAATATTACATCTTAAACATTCTATTTCTCTAGTTCCTTTTATCGCTTCTTTGTTTTCAATGGTTTCGTTTTCAATGACTTTGTTTTCAGTCATACTATAATTACAATTCCAGCATAAATCCCAATCGTCTTCAATTTCTGATTTGCAGTTCGGACAAGTTTTCATGTTTTTTAAATTATTCTGGTGTATAATTTTGGTGTTCTTTCTTTACAATTGGCTTTAATGTTTCATATGCTATCGCCAGCTTGAGATTAATTCTGCTTTTGTTCATTTTATATCATCTTCTTTATTCAATACGCTTTATTTTTTACTTAGCTAAATCAATACACATTGGACATTAACCACTTAATTACTGTATGACGGTTTCCAAATAGGCAAAGGAGCCTTATCAAATGTAATCGTTTAGGTGCTTTTATTTATTTGGTGTAATAAAAACCCTCTAATGGCAAACAATATCATCTACCAACTTGAGTAACCTGTAGGTGAAGATGATTGTTATTGTCATTGATAATGATTGAGTTTGTATTTTTATTCATTGTTGTTCTGAGTGCATTATTGACTATTTCAGACTTAAACAATCCTCTGGGAGCATCAAAATCCAATGTGGTAGTTGTTCTTGGCTGACCCAGACATTTGAAAACATGTTCACCGTCATTTCTTCTCAAAAACCCCGTTTGCTGGGGAATACCGAAAGTGGTATAGGAGAAAAATTTTGGATCCATTGTTAGGATAACATCTGAAATAAATTGAACCATTTCAATTGCTGCAGTATTTTCCTGAGCGGCGCTTTTCTCAAAATTATCCTGAGATAATTGCGTGATATCGGAATAGGTTTGAAGCAAGTTGAAATCAAGGCACATACCCTCGCTATGAGATCCACTCCTAATAAAACTTCCGATAATGATTCGCCTGTAAGCCATGCTTTCCAGGTTCAGTTTTTCAATTTCCTTTTCACTCTCCGTTAAATCAGAATCAACAATATCCTTTAAATCTTTCAAAACTTGCTGAATCACCTGATCTGCAATAGCACTAGTGGCTGGAAGAACCCTCACTATATTTTTTTTAGGATCTAAACCCTTGTGAGGTATTCCATTAGCTAAATACAGAAAATCAGGCAAGGAAAAAAAGATGGAATTTTCGGAAGGATGAAAAAACAAGAATCCTGTTTTATCTGTTTTTTTAAGACGATCCAACACATCAAGATGATCACTGCCATTCAATGTTTTACTTGCATCGAAAGTGATTTGCATCTCACTATCATTCGTGATTTTCAAAACACTTTTCAGAATATTTTTGGCATAATATGCATTGAATTTTTCAGCATTAATGTCTGATACATCGGGCAGAAGATAAGACAATAAATAATTACCAATACTGATATTCCTGTTCGTAGCTCGTCCTTCAAACAGCATGTAAACAGTATCCAACCAACGACCTTCGGTTAATCTTTTTTTATAATTTTCAGAGAGTGTATTCTTCTCTCTGAATATCAGGTAAGCAACTGTTTTGGGTTTATCTGGTAATTGGTCAAAAGCCAATCTTGCTGTCGGATCCCAAAGTGCCAAAAGTTTGTCGGAATAAAATGCAATTGTGCCGGTATTGATCTCATTGATTTCTGCTTGGGTCAACACCACATGAATTGTTTGGTCTCGCAAAGCTTTTTTTAATCCGGCTTGTGTTAAGCCAATAAAGGGTTGCAATTTAGAAGTAAGATTGGCACTGAACTGAAAGGCATTTAATTCAGCAAGCGTAATGGCGCCTAAATCCAAACTATCACCCACCAACAATCCTTTGTCGCCGAGTCGTGCATCTGAAACGTTGCCCGGATTTTCAATTGAATGCACAAAGGCTTCATCAATTACTCCGGAAAACTCACCTTCCAAAAATGCTTTGAAATATTCTAAAATTTGTATGAGTAGGCCTGGATTCATAAGGGGCTATTTTTGACATTCACTACACGCAGAAAAATCAAAAAGTGACTTTACCGTTGCAGTATAGTCAGCTCTCAATTTTAAAAATTCGATCTTTTCATTAGAGTTGATTATTTGTGACACTTTATTTGCATCATCATGATCGTTTACAGTTTTGTTGATATTGTTTTTCTTCCAAAACCATCCTGCGGCATCGCAAGAGGGCTTTATGGATCGTGAGATAGTTTTACTAAATTCTAAAAGTTCTTCTAATACCGTATCGTCAAGTAGATTACTTTTGGGATTGTTTTTCACAAACTCTGTAACTCCCTGATTAGTGCCCGATCGATCTTGCATGTATTCATCATGGTATTTTTTTTTAGTCGGATCATTGGATGCATAATATTCCAAATAATTGTAATCATGGGTTAGATGTATTAATCCCCTGCCAAAGTAATTGTTCTTCCCACCCTTGTACTCGTTCGAAGGATTTTTTTCATAGGTTATGCCATATCGCTGGGTTTCATGATAAGTTTGAGCAATAAAATGAGCTCTTTGCTTGCATGTAGTGATATCATATTTTTTAAATGTCTTGCTCATTTCGCTGGCAAACTCTTCGTAGGTAATCAATCGTGAATTAATTGTTGGTTTTTTTTCGTAGTGTTCTGATTCTTCAACATATAGCGCTTCAAGATTCTTGTTTAATTCAATGAACAAAATACTTTTATCCTCCAATTCAAATAATACAATTTCTTTCTGTAGGTCTCTTATTTTTTTTTCAAGATTAACCTTGTCTGCTGCTGAGCTATGAGCAATTTGATTTTGAATTCTGGTGATTTCAGCTTTTATTTCTAAAAAGCGTTTGACATCTTTCATTAGCTCTGAAATTTGATCTTCAGTTTCTGTAATCTCTTTACTCTTTTTGAAAGGGTCTATAAAAAATAATCGATCCTTAATCTCTACGAGATCCTGATCCGGATTATTGTACACCGTCCAGTCTTCACCATTCCGGAGTAAATTACTCATCTTCTCCGATTTTCTTAATTTGACAACTATTGACCATAAGTCGAGTGCTGCAATATCCTTTTTTTCCATACAGTTTATATGATCTTTCGGTTTATTAAAACTCCTGAATAAATCATTAAGCCGAGCTATGAGAAAATTTACGATTTCAGTTGAAACGGTCATATCTTATATTTTTGATTTAACACTAAAACCCTGTCTTTGTTGATCAAAAACACGGTATCACCACCCCTGTTATTCCAAATAGCCCTGGTTTTGTGCTGGTAAAGCGAACGCTTACTATTGGTCCCGGAACCTGTAAATACTCGAACTGTTTCATGTGGCATTAATTTGAATTTAGGGAAAATGTACAAATGGTTTTTCCTGTCGCTCAGTATCCAGGCGCTCATATATGCAGGCATATTGCCCATATTCGTAAAGGCTACAGATTCCTTTTCTGTGTTTTCATGGTCATCTCCACCGGCATTGATAGTAGAATTTTCTAAATCAAAAATAACCGTGCAGTCGCTGGCCAGTTGCGGGTTCATCATAAATTCAACCGTTGCTCTTGTTATGGTGTTGTCATGCTGTATCACCGTACATTCAATAACATTGATACCTTGCGTTAACGGATGTAAACTGGTAGAAAGTATTGTTTCGAAACTCAGATCTTTACCATTCTCAGAGACGGACCAATCAGAAAAATCATAGTCGTAATCGTGCCCGTTGATGGCAATAAATATGGATTGTGGCTGAGTGGTAAGATGAATGGTTTTAGCGTTAAAGAGATTAATCTGCAAAGGGATTTCTTTGCCATAGGTCCAGTCAAGCATTTTTCCGTTTTGTAGAAATGGCACCGGGCTTGTAAATTCTATTTCAATTATTTTTAACGGCGGCAATTTGTTAGATTCTTTGATCTTTGCCAACACTTCCTTACGGATTTCTTCTTCGGTTTGCTTATTGTTCTTTGCGCGTTCTGCTTCAATCTCGGCTTGCTTACTTGCAATCGCATCACCTAATTGATCACTGAAATTATCCAGATAATTTAGTAATCCGTTTTCCAATGCCTCTAATGTCAATTCCGGGGATATTGGGGCTATAGAAGCAATGATAGGACCGAAAAACTGATCGGAAAGAGTTACGATTTGCTGCGGAATATCTGCCATAGTTCCCGTAATCTGAGCCACTGCCAGCAGAGCATCGATTAGTAGATCCAATGCGCCACCAATGATCACCTTTACAGCAGGGTCGATAGTTCCTGTAGGGCTTAAGGTTGCCAGAGCCGTAAAAAATTGCTCACGGGCAGCAGTGTTGGTTTTCAGCTGATTGGCATACGCGTCGAATAAAGCTGCTGAATTGTTTAAGGCGCTCTCGTAAATGCGAATGGCTTTATCCAATTGCTTTCTCACTTCTTTCAATGTTTTCTCCATATTGGCAAGCAACTGGCGAATGTCATCAAAAAGCTCTCTCACTTCTTTTTCAATCAGATCAACGGTTGCTTTGGTGAGACGTAAATTAAATATAATAAGTGCATCCACTACCTGAGGCAACATTACTTCCAGAGATGAATTCATGATTTCCAATTGTAGCATAAAAAGTTCTTTCCCTGCAATCGGATTAGGGATATACGAACATTCGGTTACCGCAGTAAAAAAAGCATTCCAATCTGTAACGGCTGTGCTGTCTTTTTTAGGATCCAGAGAAGCAAACATTGCTTTGTACAGACTGCTCAATTTCTCCTTTCTGTCGTAGGTATACACCAGTGGACCACTCACATCTGCGCCGGAAAGGCACATGCTTTTGACTAATTCCTTGCAGGCAAAGGCAACTTCATCCGACGTTCTATCAAGCCACGAAGGCAGGAGTTTGTCCAGCAATTCAACTGAAGTTCTAACGAGAATATGATTCGGTTTACGATCGATCTCACGAGCCATAGCAAGCATAGAAGTATGCATGGTGTTGATCGTGTGATTCACTAAAATTTCAGCTACTACAATCACATTAGACGTGAATATTTTGGATGCAATTTTTGTGAGAGCATTAAAAAACGAATCATCAAAAAAGGAATCATCCTGATCCAACAAATACTGATTGACCTTATCAAAAACAAAAGAGGTTAGTATTTTGGTGGAAGGAGATACACTATCATCAATGTATTTGACTAAATCGTCATTGTTACCAGCGCTTTTTCTCAGTTCAACCAATAAAGTATCATGTATATAATTGTCTACCAAGTCTTTTAAAAGTCCACTCAAACCCGTAAACAAGTTATCTGTTAAATTTGCATTGTCCTCCCAGTTAATTTTAAAAGCTGCTTCAACAATTTCTCCGGGTGTAAGTTGAAGATGTATTTGCATTGCACCTAATAACTGCTCCAGATTGGGAAGTTGTTCCAGTAAATCGGCGGCTAATTGTGTTTCCAGAATGTAGTCAATGGCCATTGAGGTGTTTAGATTCGTTTCAATCCTGCGAACACTAAGACCAGTAACTCGGCTAATTTCTTCCTTTACCATCATGGGTGCCGATTGTAATCTAATAAACACGTTGCCACCGATTTTTTCAGCGATTCCAAAACTACTGCTAATGCCTGCACTTCCACTGGAAGTTTCTACTCCGCTTCTAATAGCATCTACCGTATTAAATGCAAGCCATATAACGCAAATAGCCTTTTTTTCATCAGCATTAACAAACCCGGTGGCATCAAATAGATCAATCGAAAGATCAATGATTTCGTTTAGATTATCCTGAGTTATACCATCGTTTTTTAAGATCAATAAGAGCTCATTGATAACATCTTTGGCTCTGTCTTTGTCTAGTGGAGAGCGGTTGTTGCTGATAAAATCATCAATCTGTCTTTCGATTGCTTCACTTAAGAACTTCACCCCGCCTTCCACAATTTTATCCAGTAAAAATCGCTGAAGCTGGCTAAGGCTAACATCCAGGATGAGTTTTGTCATTTCTTCTGGTGACAGAGGCGTTTCAATCTGTTTCTGAGCGAGCTCAAACGCCATAGTCATTACTGTTGGAAATGCAAACTGAACCATTTCAAGGTAGGGATGGAACGATGGGTCGAGTTGAGGCCGCATCTTATCCACTAATTCCTGGCTGATTCTTTCGGTAGCGAATAGAAAGAATCGACTTGGGTTTTCAAATCTCAGACCACCAAACATGCCATAACCGCAGCCAACACCGACAGCGAAATCGGCTCCAAAATCAATTTCGAAACCCGAATTTTGCTTGTCCATCAAAGAACCCTTTACACTTAAAAAAGCATTACCACCTATACCAGCACTGGCTTTTCCCCAAAGACCTACACCAATACTAGTTTCATTTAAAAAGGCAATGAAAATATCATAAAGGAAGTCGTCTTTAATGGCATTTCTTCCAAACTCAGCAATAATCTCCGGAGTAATTGCCACTGCAATTTTGCCTGCTGCGTAAGCTTCAGCCGAGGCGCTTACTTTTGCATCGAGACCAAGTACATTAAAAATATTCAAATCGGCGATGACAGATGCTTTTAAAGCTACACCTGCTGAGGCGCTTCCCTCTGCAACGCCCTGAAGCAACCAAAGCAACTGCAAATCGCCGGCTGCATCAGCTCCAACTGATGTATTAAAACCAATGTTCACACCATGGCAGGCATCAAAGTCGGCATCAGAATGTGCTCTGAAACCTACTTTTCCATTTCCTGCGATGATGCCTTCGTCAAAACCACCGGCAGCGCCCATATCTATTATTTTCAAGTTTCCTTTTAAATCTGGCATATCGTCTTTGCTTTAAATTTTTCGCGTTTCGCAATATCATTCACGAACGCCAATGTTTTGTATACGGGTGATACAGTATTTTTCTATAGGCAGAATAGTAGTATTATGTGTCACCAGGCGTTGTTTTGTTCTGTCGTGTTCTCAAACACGAGAATTTATTTACTGACTAAGTTATCATTTTTAGGCAATTTCAATAGTGTAAGATACCCCGTCAATCGATTAAATGGCAACTCCCAATCTTCATTTTTATATCAATCATATTGCCTAAGAATAGTGTTAGTCGTTTCCACCGTTAAGGATTTTTTAGAGGTGAAGAGGTTCAAAAGTTAGCAAAAAAAAACGATTCTCCGCTTTAGCAGAAAATCGCTTTTAAATATTTAACCGGAAAGCCACTCACCTCACTAAACAGCTGTATCTGAGTTATCTTCTCAAGAGAGCATGTAAGGGAATTTCAATTATCCATGTTTACTGAGCTTGTCGAAGTATTAACTCCCAACTCTCCAAATCATCTTCCGGATAGTCACCCAGTTTATTCCAAATCTCGATACGATCAATAATTCCGTTTGAAAAGTGAACAGACACATCTGCATGGATTTTCAATTTCTCTTCGATCAATTCCACTTTCGTCAATTCGTGATCTGCTTCTCCGAAAGTTTCAGTCAATTGCTCGTTTGTTAGAACGAATGGCTTGATTCCAGCGCTTGGATCCAGAAATAAGATCAGTCCAGTATCCATGTGCTCGTATTCTACTTCTTCCAAATGCTTTATTTGCTTAGCAATCTGCTCTTCGTGCTTTTCACCAGCTATTGTTGTAGTTATAATGTCTAATATGAATTTTGATTCTATCATCTGTTTTTAACTTTTTAAGTACTTAAATATTTTGAATGGTTATTCTCCTTTTATCTTTCAATGCTTTAAAATGAGATGGTGTCAACCCTGTTGCTTTTTTAAACTGATTTGACAAATGCGCGGCACTGCTATAATGCAGCTTGTAAGCAATTTCCGAGAACGTATCTTCTCCAAAGATAATTAACTTCTTTATGCGTTCAATCTTTAACGCAATAAGAAATTGTTCAATGGTTGATGCTTCAACTTCTGAAAATATATTGGACAAATAGGTATAACTTAAACCTAATTCTTCGCTCAATAAGATCGAAAATTTAATATTTGATCTGTCATCAGAATTGTAAACATAATCGACCAATATTTTTCTGATTTTCTCAATCAGTACACCTTGCTTCTTTTCCAAAAGCTCTAACCCAGCTTTATTAAGTAGACTATTCAGCTTCTTTTTTTCGTCATCAGAAACATCATTTTTCGTGTCTATTTCTCCTAAATCAACTTTACGGGCTTCAATACCGAGTTCGTCCAGGGCACCCTCAACGAAAATTTTGCAGCTTTCACAAGCCATATTTTTTACATAGATTTTCATATTCTCTTTTGTTTGAATAGGGTTTATCTCATTCAGGCGCCAATTGCACAACTATTCTTGAACAATTCGAAGGTGATCGTATGAACTAAAAAAGCGATTTGTCCAACGACAAATCGCTTTTTTCAATTATTAATTTTGAAATTATCAATTATCAAAAGTATTCACTTGATAATTGAGTCATTGCTAATTATTTTCCTGAACGTTTACGCTCGTTTTCTTTCAACAAGATTTTACGGATACGTAAGTTTTCTGGTGTTACTTCTACGTACTCATCTCCTTGAATGTACTCTAAACATTCCTCCAAAGAGAAGATCTTTGCTGGTGCCAAACGAACTTTTTCGTCTGCTCCTGATGAACGCATGTTCGACATTTTCTTTGTCTTTGTAACGTTCACACACAAATCTCCTGCACGTGAGTTTTCACCAATTACTTGTCCTTCGTAGATATTTTCGTTCGGGTTAATGAAGAATTTACCACGATCCTGCAAGTTGTTCAATGAGAACGGAATTGAAGTTCCTTGTTCCAATGAAATCATAGATCCATTTTGACGTCCTGGAATATCACCTTTGTACGGTTGGTATTCTAAGAAACGGTGAGTCATAATTGCTTCACCAGCTGTTTGTGTCAACAAGTAGTTACGTAAACCAATGATTCCACGAGAAGGAATTTGGAATTGAATAACCATACGTGTTCCTTTCGGTTCCATATTGGTCATTTCACCTTTACGTTTCGTTACCGCCTCAACAGCAGTTCCTGAAAACTCTTCAGGTAAATCGATAGTCAATTCCTCAACCGGCTCACATTTCACTCCGTCAATTTCTTTCAAAATTACTTGTGGCTGACCAACTTGTAATTCGTATCCT